>CAXUBD010000071.1:0-11141 GCA_964249225.1 uncultured Verrucomicrobiota bacterium
CGATTTGGCCGATCCGTTCGAGGCACCGGTTTCCCTTTTCGACGAGAAACGTTCGGAATCATTTTCCCTGCCGTCCAGCCCGGCGATTTCCGGCAGCCAGTCCCGGCGGTTGCAAAAAGCAGCGGAAGACCGGCAGAACTGGGCGTTGCTGACGCCGGAGGAAATCCTCGGTGTGACGACGCCGGAACAATTCCTGGGCAACGACCCGCAGGATAAAGAGCGCCAAAATCCGTCGGAACGTTTTCTGGCGCGGCAGCACACGGTCGCGACCAAGAATTTTTATCACACCACCCCGGATTCGCGGCTGTGTTTTTCCGGGGACCAGGATGACGGGAATGCCGCCGGCGCGTCGCGTCTCAATGCGGCGGATGCATCCCAATTTTTGAACCGGTTCGGCAATCCGCTGCCGGACAACAATCCGTTCGCGGCGCAAAATCAGGAATCAAGCTGGTTCAAGCCTGTCGCGCCGGCGGTGGTGAAACCGGATCCGGAACAATTGGCGGCGATGGATCGGTTCCGGCAATTGTTGACGACTGGCTCGCTCTTGGACGCGCCGGATAAATCTTCCGCGGCCAGCAAATTTCTATCAGCGCAACAATCGTTGCGAGATCCGAATGCGGAAGGATTGCCGGTCGCGAATCGCATCGGCGCGGCGTTCACGCCTTTGACCAGCGGCTTCAGCAAGCCGTCGGGTTTGACGCCTTTGCCCGGCATCATACAGCCGGTCGTGACGCCGGTCGTGGCCCCTTCGTGGGCGCCGCAACGGCCGCCGTGGCTGTCGCAAAATCCGCAGCCGTTCACGATGCCGCAGCGGAAATTTTAAGCCGACGTCATTGCGCGGCGGTGAGCAACAACACTTGTTCCAGCGTGGAGACGCCTTCGCGCGCGCGGTTCAAGCCGACCATGCGGAGCGTGCGCATTCCCTGATTGATGGCGACTTTGGCCATGTCGCGCGTGCTGGCGCGGGCGATGATGAGCTTGCGGATCTGGTCGCTGATGGGCATGGCCTCGATGATGGCCATGCGTCCGGCGTAACCGGAATTTTTGCAGCGTTCGCAGCCGCGTCCGCGATATAATTGCACCCCGTCAAACTCGGAGGTTTCGATGCCCAAGTCTTCAAACATTTTTTTCGGATAAACCACCGGCTCCCGGCAGTGGGAACAGATACGGCGCAGGAGGCGTTGCGCGCAGGAAAGGATGACGGAGGATGAGATCAAGAATGGCGCGATGCCCATGTCGTCCAGGCGCGCGATGGCACCGGGCGCGTCGTTGCAATGCATGGTGGACAAAACTTGATGGCCGGTGAGGGCGGCTTCGACGGCGATCTCCGCCGTTTCGGTGTCGCGGATTTCACCGATCATGATGATGTCCGGGTCCTGGCGCAAAATGGAGCGCAGCGCATTGGCGAACGTCAGGCCGATGTCTTTTTTCGTCGGCACCTGGTTGATGCCGGGGATTTGGAACTCCACGGGATCTTCAACGGTGACGATGTTGAAGATGGGATTGTTCAGTTCGTTGAGCGCGGAGTAGAGCGTGGTAGTTTTGCCGGAGCCGGTCGGGCCGGTGACCAATATCAATCCATAGGGCGCGTCAATGGCGCTTTTGAATTGCTTGTAGGTCTCGGTGTCCAGGCCGAGCTTGTCAATACTCGCGGACAAATTCGTTTTGTCGAGGACGCGCAGCACGATTTTTTCGCCGTGAACGGTGGGCATCACGGAGACGCGCAAATCATAATCCTTGCCGCTGACTTTGACGCGCATGCGGCCGTCCTGCGGGAGGCGGCGTTCGGCGATGTCGAGGCTGCTCATGATCTTGAAGCGCGAAGCCAGCGCCAATTGCATCTGCTTGGGCGGCGGCGTGGCATCCATGAGTTCGCCGTCCACGCGGTAACGCAGGCGCATCGTTTTTTCGAACGGCTCCAGATGGATGTCGCTGGCGCGGTCTTTGATGGCCTGGACGATGATGAGATTTGCCAGCTTGATGACGGGGGCTTCTTCGCTGGACGCGGCGAGCTGGTCGATATTGACTTCTTCCAACGCCTCGTTGACGGCTTCCACCGTGTCCGCATCGGCTTCGTCATCGCTCTGTTTTTGCGCGTCCTGGATGATGTCTTCCATCGAGCCGCCTTTGACGGCGTCAATGGCGTTGAGCTTGTCCGTGATCGCTTTTTCGGACGCGATGAGCGGGGTGATTTCAAGCCGGGTGATGCGGCGGACATCGTCCAGCGCCAGGACGTTCAGCGGATCGGCCATCGCCAGGAATAATTTATTATCCAGCCGCGAAATGGGGATGACCTTGTAGTTATGCTCAATGTCGCGGGGCAACAGTTCGATCACCTCCGGCAGGATGTTCAGACGGGCGATGTTGACCGGCGACACGTTGAGCACGCGGCCCATGGAAACCGCCAGGTCTTGCTCGCTGACGTAGGATTTTTCAACGATCAGTTTGACGAGGCGCGCGCCGCCTTTTTTTTGCTGTTCCAGCAGTTCTTCGACCTGCGTCGCGCTCAACAGGCCGTCCTCGACGAGCGCGTCGGCGATGCGTTCTCCAAATGATTTTATTCTGGCCATGGTCAACGAAATGATTTGCGGATATTGCTCACCAGTTCAGAGGGCGCGGCGAGATACCACAGCAGCCGGTTCGACGTGGCGGCGGACAATTCCTTCGCCGCCTGCTGGTTGAACGGATTCGCGGTCGCCACCAAAATGGATTTGCTCATCCGGTCAAACGGCAGCACGCACCAGCGCCGGCACACGTCCGCCGGAAACCCGCGCGTCAGGTCAATGTCCACATCGTAACGCTCCAGCGGCAGAAACGCCGCGCGCGATTTGTCCGACAGCAGCTTGAGCGATTGTTCGATCAGTACAATTCCTTTTTCATGCAGCGTCTGGATGAACGGCTCCGCCACGTCCGTCGGCGACACCGCCAAATCCGTCGTGCGCCAGCACAAATCAAAATCGCCCGCCGTGATCAATTTGCTCTCGACAAAAATCTTGTGCATCGTTTTGCGGCCGTCCTCAATTTCCGCCGCCACCAGGCGAGATTTTTTTTCAAATTTGGTGTCGGTCTTGGGCGCTTCCGCCGCCGGTTCCACGCCCGCCGGCTCGGCCGCCACGTTGCTGGCCCGGTCTTCGATCTGCTTGAGCGCCGCCTGCACGTCGGCGTCCTCCGGACGATATTGCAACACCGTCTCGTATTCCAGGATCGCCGAGGAAAGCTGCCCCTGCTGCACATACGCCTGCGCGATGCGCTTGGACGTGTTGATCACGTCCTGCTCGCGGCCGAGTTTGGAATAAGCCTCCTTGAGAATTTCCAGCGACTGGCAGTCGCTCGGCTGCGATTGCACAATGACCTCGAACATCTCAATCGTCTGCTGCAATTGAGCTTCTTCACCCGGATTTAATGTCTGCGTCGCCATGTTTTAAATGTCGTCAACGAGCAATCTGAAAACAATTTTAGCGTTTCTTTCCTGCAAAGCAACGTTGCATTCCGTCGTAATTTTGGGAATTGTCATGCTGTCCGGCGGTGAAAATTCCAAACGAAAAATGTCCCAACCGTCTCCAACCATGACACCCGCGCCCGGCGAACGCCTCCTGCGTTTCGTCGGCGACAAAATTATTTTCCAATTGCGCGAGGGAAAAAATCCCGCGCCAAAAAATGTCGGCGCATTTTTGCGCACCAACCTCGGACGCGCCGCCGAATTGCGCCGCGAAATCATTTCCGCACACGCCGGAAACGCCGTCGTCGCTAATTCTTCCTGGCGCGACCTGCCCATGCAAAAAACTTCCGACGGCTGGGAAGTAGAACTGCCGCTCGCCGAGGTCGGCTTCTTCAAAGCCAAAGCCTATCTGCTCGACGAAAAAAACTGGCAGCATTGGCCCGACGGTTCGGACGTGGGAATTTCCGTCCATCCAAATTTCGCGCGAACCGCCAACACAATTTATTGCGCCTTCACGCGACTTTTCGGCGCGACAAAAAATTTACCGTCCACCGCCGACGAAAAACTGGAAGCTCAATTAAAATCGCTCGAAGCCCTCGGCTACGCCACCTTGCCGCCGTCGGGAAAATTCCGCGACCTCGCAAAACAATTGCCGCACATCGTCCAAACCCTCGGCTGCCGCGTTTTGCATCTGCTCCCGGTTTTTCCGACACCGACGACTTACGCGCGCTTCGGCCGCTTCGGCAGTCCCTACGCCGCGCTCGACATGACCGCGATTGACCCCGCGCTCGTCGAGTTCGACAAGCGCGCCACCGGCGTGGATCAATTTTGCGAACTCACCTACGCCGCGCATACGCTCGGCGCGCGCGTGTTCATTGACATCGTCATCAACCACACCGGCTGGGGTTCTTATCTGCAGGAAAATCATCCCGAATTTTTCCTGAAAAATCCCGACGGCTCGTTCGCCAGCCCCGGCGCTTGGGGAACGGTCTGGGAAGATTTGGTCGAACTCGAACAGCACGATGTCAAACTCTGGGACAAAATCGCCGACGCGCTTCTGACCTGCTGCCGTCGCGGCGTGGATGGTTTTCGCTGCGACGCCGGCTACAAAATTCCCGTCGCCGCGTGGCAATATATTATTGCGCGCGTCCAAAATGAATTTCCCGAAACCATTTTTTTGCTCGAAGGCCTCGGCGGCGCGTGGGAAGCCACGGAAAATCTTTTGACCGATGGCGGCATGCACTGGGCGTACTCCGAACTGTTCCAAAATTATTCCGGCGCGGAAATTTCAAAATATCTCGACTACGCAAATCTGCAAAGCGCGCATATCGGCACTTACGTTCATTATTCCGAAACGCACGACAACGACCGGCTTGCGGCTTGGAAAAGTGACAAGGGGCAAGTGACGAGTGACGAGCAAAGCCAAATTATCACAGGTCACTTGTCACTTATCACTGCGCGTCAGCGCGCCTGGTCGCTGATGCGAAACCGTCTCTGCGCTTTAACCAGTCCGAACGGCGGATTTGGCTTTACCTGCGGTGTTGAATGGCTCGCAACCGAAAAAATAAATGTTCACCATTGCACCGGTTTGAATTGGAATGCCGCCGATAATATAATTCCCGAACTCGCCCAATTGAATGATCTGGTTTCCAATCATCCCGCGTTTTTCGACGGCGCCAAACTCACGCGCTTGAGCGAAAACGATTCGCCCATTTACGCGCTGCTCCGCGAATCCGCCAAGGGCAAAGATTCCATTTTGATTTTGGTCAACTGTGATTTGGAAAAAGAAAATTTGCTTGCGCTCGCCGTTTCCGCTTTCCGCTTTCCGCTTTCCGCTTTCCAGTTCGACCTGCTAGGCCAGCCGCTCCCGCAATTCGACCGCGAAGAAAATGAAATTATTTTTATGCTCGCGCCCGGCGCGTGCCATTGTCTCGCGCCAACGCAAAATCCCATTGGTTTGAGCGGCGAAAATTATCGTCGCGCGCGCGCGCAGGCTGCGTTTGCGATCCAAGCGCTGAAAGAAATTTTGCCCGCTGAAAAAATTTCAAATTTCGACTGGCAGTTTCTCGCGCAACAAATCGAAAAATCGCCGCAAAATTTCCTGGCCGCCGCGAGCCATTTAAAAAGCGGAGAAACACAGGAAGAATTTTCCGCGCTTATTGAAAAGGTCGCGCGCCGCGAAATTTTTCCGAACGTCGTGGCATGGACTTTGATTGACGCGCGCCGCGTCATGCCTGTTCCTGCGAATCATTGGCTGCTGATCGAAGACGGGTCGCCATTTCGCGGGACGCGTAAAATTTCCGGAGAAACTGACGTTCACATTCAATCCATTTCCATGGGCGAAAAACATTTCGCCGTTTTTGCGCCGCGCGAGAATTTTTCCGACGCCGAATTAATTTTAGAGCGTTACGCGACGGGGCCGCAAAAAATTTCGGCGGCGATCCGTTTTCTCGCGTCCGAAATTTTTCCCCAAAGCCCAAAGCCCAAAGCCTCGGACCTCGTTTTATTAACCAACGGCATCGGCGGCATGGCGCGACTGTGCGTGGATTTTGGCCGCGTGAATTCCAAATACGACTGCGCACTTGGCGCGAACTTGAACCCGACCGTTCCCGTTGACCGCCACGTTTTCGTCAAACGCCTTCGCGCGTGGGTCAATGCCGACGGCTTTCTCTCGCCGCTCGATTTCAAAAATCTGGTTTCATTCAAAAATAATTCCGGCGCGATTTGGAATTTTGTCGCCAACGCCGGCGATGGGCGCATCGTCGAAATTGAATTACACGCTGAAATGCTTGCGGGCAAAAACACGACCGTTTTTTATTTCAGCCGCCCAACGGAAAAATCCGCTCACGGAAAACAATTGCCGGATGACGCCGACGTGCGGCTGACGATTCGCGCGGACATCGAAGACCGGAATTTTCATTCCGAAACCAAACGCAACGATGGCGCGGATTTCCACTTCGCAGCGAACTGCCGCGAGTTGAAAAATAAAATTGGTTTTGAATTTACGCCCGCGCCGGATCGCCAATTGCGAATTTTTTCTGACGCGGGCGAATTTCATCCGCAGCCGGAATGGTGTGAAAATATTCCGCATCCGGTCGAGCAAACGCGCGGGCAAGTCGGCAATGGCGATGCCTACAGTCCGGGCTGGTTTGAAATTCCACTGGCCAAAGGCGCAAACGCCACGCTGGTGCTCACGGCAGAAACGGAAGAAATAAAAAGCGGAAAGCGGAAAGCGGAAAGCGGAAAATCTGAAAATAATTTTGAAACGCAGCTCGAACACGCCGCGAAACAATTCGTCGTCCGCCGCGACGAAGGCAAAACCGTCATCGCCGGTTATCCCTGGTTTTTGGATTGGGGCCGCGACTCGCTGATTTGCGCGCGCGGACTTTTGGCCGCCGGGATGGTGGATGAAGTGAAACAGCTTTTGCTATCGTTCGCCAAATTTGAAAAAGACGGCACGCTGCCGAACACGATCCACGGCAACGATGTTTCCAACCGCGACACGACCGACGCGCCGCTGTGGTTCGCGGTCGTGTGCGAGGAATTTTCAGAAATTAAAAGTTCAAAATTAAAAATTAAAAACTTTTACGAAATGCCCGTTGCCGAAAATAGCCGCACGATTTTCGACGTGTTAAAAAGCATCGCGGAAAATTACGCGCGCGGCACGCCCAACGACATCCGCATGGACACGGATTCCGCGCTCATCTGGAGTCCGAGCCATTTTACCTGGATGGACACAAATTATCCGGCGGGAACTCCGCGCGAAGGTTATCCGGTCGAGATTCAAGTTTTGTGGATTCGTTTGTTGCGACAGTTGGAAAAAAATTCCGCCGCCGCCGATCAAAAAAAATGGCGCGACCTCGCCGACCACGCGACCGCTTCATTTGAAAAATTGTTCTGGCTCGAAGAATGCGGCTGGTTCGCCGACGTGCTGCTCGGCGGTTCGCGCGTCATCGCGCGCGATGCGACGGCCAGCGACGCGCTGCGCAGCAATTGTCTTTTCGCCGTCAGCCTTGGATTGATTTCCGGCGAACGCGCGAAACGCTGCGTCGAGGCCGCGCAGAAATTTCTTGTCGTGCCGGGCGGATTGCGCTCGCTCGCGCCGTTGCCGGTCGCCGTGCCATTGCCGATTTTTTCCAACGACGGACGATTGATCAACGATCCGCGCAATCCCTATTGGCCGCGCTACGAAGGCGACGAAGACACGCGCCGCAAACCCTCGTATCACAACGGCACGGCGTGGACGTGGACGTTCCCCGTTTTTTGCGAAGCGCTCGCGCGCGCGTGGGATTTCTCGCCGGAAGCGGTCGCGGCGGCAAAAAGCTATTTGGGCAGTTCGGAAAAAATCCTGAACGAAGGCTGTCTCGGCCAGATTCCCGAAATCCTCGACGGCGACGCGCCACACACGCAACGCGGCTGCGACGCGCAGGCGTGGGGCGTGACGGAAAATTTGCGCGTCTGGAAATTATTGAATTCGCAAAACGCGCAGGCAGAATGAGCGCATGAATTTCCGCAGTAAAATCATCGCGTGGGACACGTTGACGGACTGGCGAAAATCTTTTCGCGCTTCGGGTCAAAAACTTGTCGTCACCAACGGCTGTTTCGACATTCTGCACCTCGGCCACGTCACTTATTTGGAAACCGCGCGCAATTTCGGCGACGTGCTGCTCGTCGGTATCAACAGCGACGGCGCGACGCGGCAATTAAAAGGCGCGGGCCGTCCGGTGAATTCTGAAACAGACCGCGCCGCAGTTTTGGCCGCGTTGGAAAGCGTAAACGGTGTTTGCATTTTTGCGGAAAAAACCGCGACGAAATTTTTGGAACTGGCGCAGCCGGATATTTATGTCAAGGGCGGCGATTACACTTTGGACACGTTAAATCAAGACGAACGCCGCGCGGTCGAATCGGCGGGCGGAAAAATCGTGATTGTTCCGTTCGTGCCCGGAAAATCCACGACGTCATTGTTGGAAAAAATTTCGCGGCTGTGAAAATTCTAGTCATTTCACTTGCTGGAATTGGCGACGCACTTTTGTCCACGCCGCTCATCCGTGAACTGCGCGCAAACTTTCCGGGTTCGATAATTGACACCGTGACCAAGGAGGCGGGCGCAAGAGATTTTTTGGAAAACAATCCGTCCATTAATCACGTGTTTTATAAAAATTTGCTGCGGAGCAGCAAGTTCGAAGCCCTGCGCTTTTTCTGGTCATTGCGAAAAAACCATTACGATATTTCCATCAACACGCACCCGCAAAGCCGGATGATTTATCGAATCGCTGCGCGAATCATTGGCGCAAAGACGCGCATCAGCCACGAATACGAAAATTTTGGCGCGTTCGACCGCTGGCTGGTGAACCAGATTTTGCCGCAAGATTATTCACGGCATTCGATTGAAAATAATTTCGACGTGCTGCCATTGCTCGGCGCGGGGAAAAAACTGCCGACACACGAAGCGGAAATTTTTCTGACGGCGGACGAAAAAGAATGGGCGGACGAATTTCTCGCCAAAAATAAATTGGTCGGGCAAACAATTCTCGGCGTTCACGTCGGTTCCGGCGGCACGAAAAATCTGCCGCTAAAACGCTGGCCGTTGAAAAATTACGCGGGGCTAATCCGAAAATTAAACAAAGAGCGGCCGGACATACGCGTTCTGCTTTTCGGCGGGCCGGAAGAAACGCAAGATCACCAAGTCGTGCTCACGCAGAGCAACCGCGATTTGACGCTGGAAGCAAAAACTCAAAATCTGCGGCAGACGGCGGCGCTGATGAAACGCTGCGGCGCGTTTTTGAGCGTGGACACGGCGCTCATGCACATCGCTGCCGCCGTGAAAGTGCCGAATCAGATTGTGATCGAGGCGATGACGTTGAACGCGACAAATTTGCCGTTCGGAAACAAATTCACGCTTGTGAAAAATCCAGTGATTGCCGGGCGTAATCTGGAATATTACCGCTACGACGGCGGCGACATCAAAGGCACGCGCGAAGAATTGATCGCGTGCATGGCGTCGGTGAAAATCGAGGATGTTTTCGCGACGGTGACAAAATTGATTTGATTTTTAGGAGACGACGCAAGGAGTCTCATTTCAAATTAAGGACAGAAAATTAGAGCCTCATCACCTCGGCTTCTACAATGAAAATCCGGCGGCCTTCGCGTCATTAGCGAACATCTTGACAGTATCAAGCGACAATTCCTTCAGATCGGTTCCGGCCATTTTGATCGCCTTGCCAAGAATGTCGTGCGGCACGGTGACGATGTGCGCGCCGCAATCGTTCGCCTGGAAAATGTTCAGCACTTCGCGCACGCTCGCCCAGAGCAGTTCGGCGTGCGGCAAATCTTTCAGAATTTTTTTGCTCTCGGTCATGATCGCAACCGGATCAACGCCCGTGTCCGCGATGCGTCCGGCGAAAACGGAAACAACGGCGGGAACTTTTGCGTTCAAGGCTTTCGCAACGCCTTCGACCTGCTCCAAAGTCAAAATGGCCGTGACGTTTAATTTCACGCCGTCGTTCGCCAGTTCCTTAATGAGCGGCAGCGACGATTCGCCGCGCGTGTTCGTGATGGGAATCTTGACATAGACATTTTTTCCCCAGCCGTTGATTTTCAAGCCCTGCCGTTTCATCTCCGGAAATTCATCGGAAAAAACTTCGAGCGAAATCGGCTTGCTCGTGATGCCGGTCAAAATGTCGCGCGCGAACGCCTCGAAATCCGTGATGCCGACCTTGCGCATCAGCGTCGGATTCGTCGTCAAACCTTTGATGAGCGGGTTGGCGTAAAGGTCGAGCATGCCCTTTTTGTCCGCGCCGTCGGCGAAGATTTTTACCTGCAAGTCTTTCAAAGTCCGTTTCATAAATTTATTTTTTTGATTCGCGCAAGATAGTGTCCGCAGCTTCAGCGAGATTACCAGCCCAAAAATCAGGTTTCTGCTTCAACTCCTCCGCGTAACCGCGATCAATGAAAACTGTTTTACAGCCGGCGGCGTGGCCGCAATCAATGTCGCGCCAGCGATCGCCGACCATCCAGCTTCGCGCGAGATCAATGCCGAGTTCGCGCGCCGCGTGCAAAAGCATTCCCGGTTTCGGCTTGCGGCAATCGCAATCGGACAAACCTTTGCCGGGGTGAAAACAAACTTCCACGCGATCAATCGGCAGTTGCGCCAGCATGTGCGCGTGAATTTTTTCGACAACTTCCTGCTTCAAAGTGCCGCGCCCAACGTCTGGCTGATTTGTCGCGACGACGAGTAAAAATCCGGCAGCTTTCAATGTCGCGCACGCGGACGGAACTTCGGGAAGAATTTCAAATTCAGCAAGACTTGTCGGCGGATACGGCTTCGATTCTTTTTCCAGTGCGCGGTTGATGACGCCGTCGCGGTCGAGAAAAACGGCGCGGCGCATTTCCGCTTGCCTTCCGCTTTCCGCTTTTATTTCGTTGATTCCCATTTCGTCTGCGCGACTTTCAATTTGGGATGCGACACGAACAGATGCCAGACAATTCCTTGAAACGCCTCGCTGTGCGGCGTGACGTGCGTGGGATTTACTGTTGGAACAATCACGCAAGCATTCGCTTCCTTCGCAGTAAATCCGCCGTCGCGTCCGACAATTCCGATCACCGAAGCGCCGACTTTTTTCGCGAGTTGAATCGCGCTGACGAGATTCGGGCTGACATTTTTTTCCAGATTGCCGCCGCCGACGGAAAAAATCAGCAGGCC
>CAXUBD010000072.1:0-11040 GCA_964249225.1 uncultured Verrucomicrobiota bacterium
GCTCGGCATCGAGACGCTCGGCGGCGTGTTCACGAAATTGATCGAACGCAACACCACGATTCCCGCGCGCAAATCGGAAATTTTTTCCACCGCGAGCGACAATCAGCCCGGCGTGGAGATTCATGTGCTCCAAGGCGAACGGCAATTTTCCAAGGACAACAAAACGATTGGACGTTTCAATCTCGCGGACATTCCGCCCGCGCCGCGCGGCGTGCCGCAGATCGAAGTGACCTTCGACATTGACGCCAACGGCATTTTGCACGTCGGCGCGAAAGACCTCGGCACGGGCAAGGAACAGAAGATTTCCATCACGGCCAGCAGCGGTCTCTCGAAGGACGAAGTCGAGAAGATGCGCAAGGACGCCGAGGCCCATGCCGACGACGACAAGGCCAAGCTCGAGGAAATCCAGACGCGCAACGAGGCGGACAACTCCGTTTATCGCACCGAGAAACTGCTCAAGGACAACGCGGACAAACTTTCTGCCGACGACAAGGGCAAGCTCGAAGCCGCCGCCGGCGCGGTGAAGGAAGCGCTCAAAGGCACGGACGCCGCCGCCATCAAATCCGCGAGCGAAAAGCTGAACGAAGTCTGGCAGGCCGTCTCGACCGAACTTTACAAAGCCGCCGCCGCGAAGGCGCAGGCGGAAAAAGGCGCGGCAGGCGGACAACCCGGCGCGCAACCGGAAGGCGAACCGCAAGCCGAGGCGAAAAAAGACGAAGGCGTGATTGACGCGGAAGTCGTGGACGAGAAGAAGTAAAAAAATTTCGCGAAATGAAATTTTTGTTAATCAACGCGCACCTCAATTATCCTGGATGGTCGGAGGGTAAGTTAAACCTCACCTTCATGGATGCCGCAAAGTCGTTTTTTACGGAGCGCGGGCATGAAGTTGCCGAGACTTTTGTGAAGCGTGGTTACAAGCCGGAAGAAGAAGTGAACAAACACGTCGCTGCCGACGTCGTCATTTTGCAGACGCCAGTTAATTGGTTTGGTGCGCCGTGGATTTACAAAAAATATGTGGACGAAGTTTTCAATGCCGCTTTGAACACGAAGACTTTGCTCGAAGGCGATGGCCGAACGCGCAAAGACCCCAACAAGCAATATGGCTCGGGCGGCAAAATGCAGGGACGGAAGTTCATGATTTCCGCAACTTGGAACGCGCCGAGAGAAACCTATGATAATCCCAACGGCGTATTATTCGGCGGCAAGGGAACGGCTGACCTGTTTCTCAACATCACTTCCAACTATAAATTTTGCGGTTACGACATTCTTCCCGATTTTGGTGTGTTTGATATTTTCAAAAATCCAAACATTCCGCGTTCGCTTGAAGAATACAAATTGCATTTGGAAAAACACTGTCTGACGAAAACAAAATGAAATTGGCGCAGACAACTTTGTCCCGCAGGGACAGCCTGAAAATAGCCCGGCGTTTCAACGCCGGGAACGCATTTGATTTTGCGTCAAGTCCCGCAGGGACGGCCGAAAACGCGCGCCAATTCCTGTCGTCCCTCCGGGACTTAAATCATTTTGCAACGCAACCCGGCGTTAAAACGCCGGGCTATTGTCGCTCGTCCCTGCGGGACAAAATTTCGACGCGAAACTGAAACACTTTTCCCACCGCTCGGGCGGCGGGAGTTAATTAAGCAGTCAACAACAACAACCAAACAAAGAAAAAAGTATGGCACTAAACGTCAAACCGCTCGGCGACCGCATCCTCGTGGAAGCGATCGAAGAGAAGGAAACCAAAAAGGGCGGCATCATCATCCCCGATTCCGCCAAGGAAAAACCGACCGAGAGCATCGTCATCGCGCTCGGCACCGGCAAAACGGACGACAATGGAAAAAAAGTCCCGTTTGAAGTCAAAAAGGGCGACCGCATCCTGTGCAGCAAATACGGCGGCACGGAAATCAAAATTGACGGCAAGGAATACAAGATTTTGTCGAGCGACGACATCCTGGCCGTTCTCGAATAATTTTTTAACCATCAACCATCAACTCTCAACTTAAGAAATAAAATATTATGGCAGCCAAACAATTAGTATTCGACGAGCAGGCGCGGCAGGCGTTGCTCAAGGGCGTGCAGAAACTCGCGCGCGCCGTCGTGGCAACGCTCGGCCCGAAAGGCCGCAACGTGGTCATTGACAAAAAATTCGGTTCCCCGACGGTCACCAAGGACGGCGTGACGGTCGCGAAGGAGATCGAACTCGAAGACCCTTACGAAAACATGGGCGCGCAGATGGTCCGCGAAGTCGCCAGCAAGACGAGCGACGCAGCCGGCGACGGCACGACGACGGCGACGGTTCTGGCCGAGGCGATTTATCGCGAAGGCTTGAAATACGTCACCAGCGGCGCGAGTCCGATCAACATCCAGCGCGGCATCAACAAGGCGGTCGAGGCCGCCGTGGACCAGCTCGCGAAAATTTCCAAGAAGGTGAAGGACAAAGAGGAAATTAAACAGGTCGCGACGGTTTCCGCCAACTGGGACACCACGATCGGCGAGATCATCGCCGACGCGATGGACAAGGTCGGCAAGGACGGCACGATCACGGTCGAAGAGGCGAAGTCCATCGAGACGACGCTCGACGTGGTGGAAGGCATGCAGTTCGACAAGGGTTATTCCTCGCCGTATTTCGTGACCAGCGCCGAAACGATGGAAGCGAAATTGGAAGACGCTTACATTTTGAATTACGAAAAGAAAATCAGCAGCCTGAAAGATTTGCTGCCGATCCTCGAAAAAGTTGCGAAGACCAGCAAACCGCTGTTGATCATCGCCGAAGAAGTCGAAGGCGAAGCGCTTGCGACGCTCGTCGTGAACAAATTGCGCGGCACGATCAACGTCTGCGCCGTCAAAGCGCCCGGCTTCGGCGACCGCCGCAAAGCCATGATGGAAGACATCGCGGTTCTCACCGGCGGCAAGTGCATCACCGAAGATTTGGGCATCAAGCTTGAATCCATCGGCCTCGAAGATTTGGGCCGCGCCAAGAGCATTGTTGTGGACAAGGAAAACACGACGATTGTCGAAGGCTACGGAAAATCGTCCGAGATCCAGGGCCGCGTGAATCAGATCCGCCGCCAGATCGAAGAAACAACTTCCGATTACGACAAGGAAAAATTGCAGGAACGTCTCGCGAAACTGGCGGGCGGCGTGGCCGTCATCAACGTCGGCGCGCAGACCGAAACCGAAATGAAGGAAAAGAAAGCGCGCGTGGAAGACGCGTTGCACGCGACCCGCGCGGCCGTCGAAGAAGGCATTGTTGCCGGCGGCGGCGTGGCGTTGATCCGCTGCATCCCGGCGATCGAAGCCGTCAAAGGCGCGAACGACGACGAACAAATTGGCGTGGACATCATCAAGCGCGCCGTCGAAGGCCCGCTGCGTTCGCTCGCCGCGAACGCCGGTGTCGAAGGCTCGCTCATCGTGCAGGAAGTCAAGAAGCGCAAGGGCAACGAAGGTTACAACGTCGCCACGGGCGAATACGAAGACCTCGTGAAAGCCGGCGTGGTTGACCCGAAGAAAGTCACGCGCTCCGCGTTGCAGAACGCGGCCAGCATCGCGGGCCTGTTGCTCACGCCCGAATGCCTCATCACCGACGCGCCGGAAAAGACCACGCCCGAAGCCGGCGGCGGCCACGGCCACGGCGGCGGCGGCATGGGAGACATGGGCGGCATGGGCGGATATTGATTCGCTAAAATTCGCTTGCCAAGCCGTAGCTCGCAGAGCGAAGGCTGGAGGAACCGAGAAATCAGAACGCGGCTGGAAGAAATTCCAGCCGCGTTTTTATTTTGCGGCTTGACAGACTACAAGAGTCATATCACTCTTGTAGTGAAAAGAGTGATTAACTATGAAAATGATTCGCATTTCCGAAGAGGTTTGGGCTGTTATTGCGGCTGAAGGTAAATTTGGCGAAACAGAAGACGACGTGCTGCGTCGCATCTTCAAAATTTCTCCAAACAATTTTGACTCCAACGGCTCATCTGCGAATTCGCATAAGCAATATGGTTGGAAAGAACGCAGAGCAACGGACAGAATGACCCAAACTGTCAAAAACAATAAACTGATTTTGGAATTTGATAGCGGTGCGCGATTTGAAAAAACTTTGCCACCAAAAGAAAACCGTTCTGCCATTCGCAAACTCCGAGACGAAGCCATAGAATTTGTAAAATCAAATGACGGAACTGAAGGACAAGAAAAAGCGGCTATACGAGCGTTAACAAGTCGGGGCTATCACATTGCGAAAGTTGATATATCTGAATTTGTGTGAACGGAGGCAAAATGAATACAAATGAAATTAAGGGATATTTGAAAATTGAGTCTCAAGCTGAATTTCAAAACGGTGACAGAAGTGGTGGAATTGAGGATTTTCTCGATTCTGTTCCAAATGTTTTATCCTCTTTTGCTGGTCAAGGTTGGTATGAAATAACTCATTCAATTCCAGATGGTGAATTTGTAAAAATTTCAGCCGAACGTAACCAAATAAAAATTGAAGCAAAATTCAATGTTCTAAAAAATGTGCCACATGGCGACAATGGCGCGTATGAAATAAAAGGCGGTTTGTTCGCTGGAAATGGAATATTTCGGAATGTTTCTAAAAAGGAAAAAGAGGATCAAAATTTTCGGGCGAAAGACAATAATAATTTTGCCCGCTTTTTTATTTGCCATTCAGTGAAAAATGGCGGCAGTTCCCTTTTAAGATGGCGGGTAGCATTCCGGGATTTTCAAACTGGCACATTGCCAAGTGATTGACAGGTCTGCATTGTTAGCGCATTTTTCTGACGTGAAATCGCTGCTGGAAATTGAAGAAGCCATTGCCAAGCTGCCGTCCGATTCGCGCCGCCAGCTTGTGCAGGATATGCCCGCGCTTTGCCCCGACGCATTTCCGGCTGACGGTTGGGACGCAATCCTAAATGACGCCGCACCGCGTCCCAAGCTGACTTCGTTGCTCGACAAACTGGATTCCGGATACTCACAAAAGCTGGAAAGCTATCTGACGCTGAACGACAAATCCCTGCGGCCAAAAAAGTGAACTCGCGCGGCACGGAAGATTTTTGGAAACTGTATCACGGCCTGCCGCCGCAAATCCGCAACGCCGCCCAAAAGGCCTTCCAGAAATTTCTACAAAATCAGGCGCACCCAAGTTTGCAACTGGAGCGGCTGAAATTCGACAGCCGCGCATGGTCAGTTCGCGTTACCCGAAATCACCGCGCCGTCGCCCGCCGTTACGACGATGACTGGCTTTGGTTTTGGATCGGTTCGCATGAGGAATTTGACCGGCGGTTTCCAAAATAAATTTTCCCCACAGATTTATCATTTCACTTCAACTTGACCCGCGCGGCGAATTGAGGGATTATGGAGTTGCCCAAAATCTTGGATGGGGGCGCACTGGTTTCGACCATGTGAACACGCCAGAGGCGGCATGCCGAGGACGATGCGTTGGCCTCGTTAATCATCCGCATCAAAACAAAACAGCTAATCAAGAACTAGCTCTCGCGGCCTAAGTGCCTCGACGTTCACCACTGGACACCTGCTACGGTGGAGGAACGCAACAGCAGGCATGATTGACGGCGGAGACCGCGCGTTGTCAGTCGAGATCTTATCATGCGGACTAGGCAGTGCGACTTGAGTTCGGACAGTATCGCATAGCAGAAAATCTTATCCGAAATAAGCATGTAGTCGCGGCTGGCAGGTTGACTTGGGACGCGGGTTCAATTCCCGCCGCCTCCACCATTTTGACATTTCGCACGAACCGCCCGGATGGTCTCCGAAATTAAAGGAATAGAAACGATCTCATTGTGGATCACGATAAAATCATGAAAAACATCCCGTTGCCCCCGACGAATCATCAACCGAAAAAATATTCCGGCCCGTCCCCCGATGAAGTGCTCGCGTTGCGCAAGCAGTTCATGAACCCTGGAATTTTTCTCTATTACAAAAAGCCGCTCATGGTCGTCGAGGGTTCGATGCAATATGTCTGGGATGAAACGGGCAAGCGTTATCTCGACGGTCTCGGCGGCATCGTGACGATCAGCGTGGGGCATTGCCATCCGCACGTCATCGCGGCGGGCAACAAGCAGAGCGAACTTTACCAGCATTCGACGACGATTTATCTACACCCGAACGTCGCGCAATATGCCGAGAAGCTCGCGTCGAAAATGCCGGGCGATTTGAAGGCGTGCTATTTCGTGAACTCCGGTTCCGAGGCAAACGACCTCGCGCTGCTCATGGCGCGCGCTTACACGCAAAATTACGACGTGATTGCGTTGCGCAACGCGTATCACGGCGGCAATGCTTCCGGCATGGGCGTCACCGCGCACAGCACTTGGAAATATAATGTGCCGCACAGCTTCGGCGTGCACCACGCGCTCGCGCCGTATCAATATCGCGGCGTGTTCGGCTACGACGACGCGGACGCCGGAAAAAAATACGCGGCGGATGTGAAAGAGGTGATTGATTTTGCGACGCCGGGAAAAGTCGCGGGCTTCATCGCGGAATCCATCCAGGGCGTCGGCGGCTTTGTGGAATTTCCGCAAGGCTATCTCAAGCAGACTTACGAATATGTCCGCGCGGCGGGCGGCGTGTGCATCGCGGACGAAGTGCAAACTGGCTTCGGCAGAACCGGCACGCATTTCTGGGGATTTGAAACGCAAGACGTGATTCCCGACATCGTCACGATGGCGAAAGGAATTGGCAACGGTTGTCCGCTCGCCGCAGTTGTCACGACGCATAAAATCGCGCAGTCGCTCGTCGGCAAAATTCATTTCAACACGTTCGGCGGCAATCCGGTCGTCAGCGCGATGGGCAAAGCCGTTCTCGAAGTGATCGAGAAAGATAATTTGCAAGCGAACTCGCTGAAGCTAGGCGCACACGTCAAAGCTGGTTTGGAAAAACTAAAAGAGAAGCACCAAATCATCGGCGATGTGCGCGCCAAAGGTTTGATGATCGGCATCGAGATGGTCAAAGATCGCGCGACAAAAGCGCCTGCGTCCGCCGAGTGCGCGATGGTTTTGGAAAAAGCGCGCGAACTCGGATTGCTCATCGGCAAAGGCGGCTTGTGGGGCCAGACGATTCGTTTCGCGCCGCCAATGTGCATCACGCTGGCCGACGCGGATTTTCTGCTCGAAGTTTTGGACGAATCGTTTTCTTCGTTGAGTTAAATGAAATTGGTTGCTCACAATTATGGCAAAGCAAAAGTGCGCGTGCTGAAAGTTTTTCGCGCGGGCAAAATCCATTCGCTCAAAGAACTCGATGTTCAAGTCATGTTGCAAGGCGACTTCGACGCGTCGTTCACACGCGCGGACAATCGTCTGGTCGTCGCGACGGACTCGATGAAAAACACCGTGAATGTTTTTGCGAAAGAAAAACTTGGCGAAGAAACCGAGGAATTTGGCATCGCGCTCGGTGAACATTTTTTGCAAACGTATCCGCAAATTGCGCGCGCGGAAATCAGTTTGCGCGAGCATTGCTGGCAAAAAATTTCCATCAGCGGCAAACCGCACGCGCATTCGTTTCAAGAAAAAGGCGCGGCCAAACCGCTCGCAAAAATAATCGCGACGCGCGAAAAAATTGAAATTGAATCCGGCGTTGAAGATTTGCTGATTTTGAAAACGACTGATTCGGGCTTTGAAAATTTTGTGCGCGACGAATTCACGACGTTGCCGGAAACCGGCGACCGGATTTTTGCGACCAAACTAAAAGCAACTTGGACTTATGAAAAAAGGCCAAAAAGTTTTTCGGCGGCGAACGAAAACATTTTGGACGCGATGCTAAAAGTTTTTGCGAAGAATTTTAGTCCTTCGGTGCAAGTCACGCTTTTTGAGATGGGCGAAGCGGCGTTAAAAACGGCAAAAGAAATTTCCAAAATTTCCATTGCGATGCCGAACAAACATAATCTGCTCATCAACCTCAAACCATTCGGCCTTGAAAACAAAAATGAACTGTTTGTGCCGACGGACGAGCCGCACGGACAGATCGAAGGAACCGTTTCGCGCTGATTTTTAATGCGCCATTAAGTCCACAACTGCCGGTCAAGCGACCGGTATTGCACTGCCTCGGAAATGTGTTCGCTCAAAATATTTTCCGCGCCCGCCAGATCGGCGATTGTCCGCGCCACCTTCAAAATCCGGTCATAGGCGCGCGCGCTGAAATTTAATTCTGACATCGCATTTTTGAGCATTTCCTTCGTTGCGTCGTCGAGCGCGCAGAAATCTTTCAATTCTTTCGGCCCGATGCGCGCGTTGCAGGTGATTTTTGGTTTGCTGGCGAACCGCTTTTGCTGGCGCTGGCGCGCGGCGATGACGCGCGCGCGGATTTCGGCGGAAGTCTCGCCGGTTTTGTCGCCGGAAATTTCCCGGAATTTCACCTGCGGCACTTCGACGTGCAAATCAATCCGGTCGAGCAACGGTCCGGAAATTCTTCCCAGATAATTTTGGATTTCGCGCGGCGAACTTTTTGATTCGTGCGGCATTTTTCCATCGGGAGTTGGGTTCATGGCCGCCACCAGCATGAATTGCGCGGGGAAAGTCAGCGTGCCCGCCGCGCGTGAAATCGTGACGCGGCCTTCTTCGAGCGGCTGGCGCATCGTTTCCAGAACGCTGCGTTTGAACTCCGGCAGTTCGTCCAAAAATAAAACGCCGTGATGCGCGAGCGAAATTTCGCCGGGCGTCGGATTGATGTTGCCGCCCAAAAGTCCGGCGTCGCTCGCGGTGTGATGCGGCGCGCGAAACGGCCGTTGCGTGACGAGCGCCTGTCCCGATTTCAGCAGGCTGACAATGCTGTGAATCTTCGTCGTTTCGAGCGCTTCGTCCAAAGTCAGCGGCGGCAAAATCGTGGCGAGTCGTTTGGCGAGCATGGATTTTCCCGTGCCGGGCGGACCGATCAAAAGAACATTGTGGCCGCCTGCAGCGGCAATTTCCAAGGCGCGTTTCACGTTTTCCTGGCCTTTGACTTCGGCGAAATCGTGTTCGTCGTCGGACTCGTGCTCGAAAATTTTTGTGACGTCCACTTTGGCCGGGGAAATTTTAATTGCGCCTTCGAGAAAATTCGCGGCTTCGCGCAAATTTTGGATCGGGATGACTTGCAGTCCGGCGACGACCGCCGCTTCCGCCGCGTTTTCGGCCGGAACAAGAATTCCCGTTTTGCCGTCGGCTTTCGCACGCAGGGCGATTGGTAAAATTCCTTTGCTTGGCCGCACACCGCCGGTCAGCGCGAGTTCGCCGACGATGGCAAAATGGTCGAGCTGGTCGGTCTCGATCTGTTCGCTGGCGGCGAGCATTCCGACGGCGATGGGAAGGTCAAAACTCGGCCCTTCTTTTTTCACGTCGGCGGGCGCGAGGTTGATCGTGGTGCGGCCCATGGGAAATTTGAAACCGGAATTGGTGAGCGCGGTCGTGACGCGGTCGCGCGATTCTTTGACCGCCGCATCGGGCAGGCCGACGATGACAATAATCGTTTCGCCCCAACCCGCGTTGACTTCCACTTCAACCGGATAAGCCTCGATGCCATTGACCGCCGCTGAACAAACCCTTGCGAGCATGAAAAATTTATGGCGGAAATGACGCGCCACCGCAATCGCATTTTCTGAAAAACAATTTTAACCACGGATGGACACGAATGAACACGGATGCTTTTTAAGCGCGAATCGAGTCGGGCGACGCGCTGTGCGGTTCTGTTCAGGCTGCTCAAAAAACGGCGTGAAAGTCCGGCGGCAACGCGCGAAATCAGCCGGTTTTGCGAATTTGCGGCGACTGGCACGCGCGTTGCACTATGCAACGATAAATTAAATTCGCTTGCTGACCAAAATTTTTGGCCGAAGGAAAAAAGTTTTCGGCGACGCTTCCGTCGTCAGCGGCGGCTTTTTTTGCCGAGACTCCGCCAAGCTGGTTTTTCAAGGAAAAAATATTTTATGAAACGCATCGGAATCCTCACCGCCGGCGGCGACACGCCCGCGCTCAACGCCACGATCCACGGCGTGGTCACGCGCGCCAACCAGCTCAAGGTCGAGGTCATCGGCCTCATCAAAGGTTTCAACTGCCTGTTCAATCCGCGCGTGCCGCACGTCCATTTGAATCCGTTGTACCAAAATATTCCCGAACTCGAACCGACGAAGGGCGGCACGTTGATCGGCTCGTCGCGTGATTTTGTTGACCCGAACAAAAAAGACGATCTCGACCTTGTCGCGTCGCGCCTGAAACAACTCGGCGTCGAAGGTCTCATCTGCGTCGGCGGCGACGGCACGTTGAACGGACTTCAGCCGTTCGCGGAACGTTTGCCGACGGTGCTTGCGCCCAAGACGATTGACAACGACCTCGGCCTAAATTATCCGAGCGAGCCGGACGAATATGTGCGCGTGAACGACGCGACCGCGAAACATGGCTTTCGTTACAAACGCACGGAATCGCACGCGCAATTTGATCTAAACAACATCGTCAATTATGCCACGCCCGGTTACGCGACCGCCGTTTTTGTTTCCGCGCAAGGCGTCGAACGCATTCGCACCACGGCGGAAAGCCATCGGCGCATCGCCATCATCGAGGTGATGGGCCGGCATTCCGGTTACATCGCGCTCGGCATGGCTTACGGGCAGCCGGACATTGTTTTGGTTCCCGAAATCGCGCCGGATTTGGAACTGCTCGTCGAGCGCGTGAAACATCTTTATGATCTGCAAAAAAATGTCGTCATCGTCTGCGGCGAAGGCATCGTGGACGAACAAGGCCGCGAACTCGGCGCAGAATCAAAATCCACCGACCCGTCCGGCAACATTGTCTTGAGCGGCGCGTCGGAGGCGTTGCGCGCGAAATTGATTCAGATGATCGGTGACAAATATTTTCAACTTTACCGTCGCGGCGATTCGGCCAAGGAAGCGATCTTCACGCGTAAAGTCGGCCACACGCAGCGCGGCGGGCGGCCGATTTTGTTCGACCGATTTTACGCGGCGCAACAGGGCGCGAAGGCGGTGGAACTTTTGGTCGAAGGCCGGAACAACGCCGTCTCCGTTTTGCAATATAACACGACGAAGGGTTTTTATGTCGAAGGCTACGATGCGAACCGTTT
>CAXUBD010000073.1:0-467 GCA_964249225.1 uncultured Verrucomicrobiota bacterium
CAGTTGTCTTGGTTAATTTCAATTATCTTGACGCCTTTCAATCTGGCATCCGTCGGCGCGATGGCGATGGCGCCTTTCGTCGCGGCGACCAGCGCCACGAGCGCGGCTGCGTTGTCGGCTTTCTTCGGTTCCGAACCGCGACCGGAAAACATCAGCCGTTGCCAGAAAGTTTTGAACTGGCTGCCATCCATGCCGCTGGCTTGTTGCAGCGCGGCATCCGTCCTGTCCGGCAGCACTATGATGATGATCGCCTGTCCGTCGTCCCAATACTTGGTTTTGGCCGTGTAAATGTCCTTGAGTTCTTCCGCCGAAAGGCTGTCGGCGGCGACGCTGGAATTGGCGATCACCACCACCCCCAGCACCAGCAGCCAGGCCGTATAGGGCGCGGCGATCTGCAGGGTTCGCCGCAGCGTCCCTGGTTTGATCTTGTGCTTGAGGACTGAGGGATCCTGGCTCAAGGTCCGCAT
>CAXUBD010000073.1:477-3821 GCA_964249225.1 uncultured Verrucomicrobiota bacterium
AGTTTCTAATTCCTGGTTTGGCGGTTTAGAAACTGAACGTGGTTTTGACCGCGATCATAAACCAGCCATCGGAGTTTTGCTGGGATACAGGGTTGGCGCTGTTGTCATTCAGCAGGCCGGTACCGCGAATGTAATGGCCTTCCACTTTGAAAACCCACCAGCTGGTAGGATCGAAACGCAAGGACAAGGCCACATCTTTCTGGTAGAGTAATGAGTTACCGCGCTGATTGATGTCGTTGTAGTATTCGTTGTAAAAAGTGCCCGCCGCAAACCACTTGTTAAAGCGATACTCGGCACTGACATACCAGGAGTCACTTGTCAACGTGGGACCGTCCTGTTGATTTCGCACAAAGTAATAGTATTCCGATTGAAACGTCCATTGCTTCCAGCGATACTCTGCTGAACCTTGGGCAATAGTAATATTATAAGTTGAAGTTAAGGCGGAAGCGAACGGACCGCCGGGCGACAAACCGGACTCCGTGGCCATTACTTCAAAGTCGTGGCAATAGAAGAAACTGGCGCCGAAGCGCAAGCCATCGAGCGGCGGGTTATACCATAATTGACCGCCGGCGGACACGGGCGAATTTAGCGAGTCGAGTCTAAGTGAGAAAAATGGCGGCGTTGACAGGACTTGAAAGTCGTTGCGAATTACGCTCGCGAGCCCGCCGTCCATAGAGGGTTGAATCACGCCCGCATAGAAATCGTAGGAAAGATCGCCCGCCTTACTCAAGCTGATGTCGCCAAAAATATCACCACCATCAATGCTGACATAAAAATCCCGATAGCGGGCATCGTAAATCCCTTGGGGCAACAATACCGACGTCCGCGCCAGATCCACATCTTGAATATCATTATAAATGCCCTGCGGCCGGCGGATGCGGCCGGCGCGGATGCCTATTTCGTCGTTGAACGTGTATTGAATCGAAGCGTAGTCCAGAACGATATCGTATTTGCCGACATCTCCAAGGTTGTAAGTGAAGGCTTGCGCCGTGATGCGCGTGCGTGGAAATGGATTCATGGATACATTCAAACCCGCCTCGGTAAATTTGAAGGAACCTTCTTTCGTATTTTCGTCGAGATAATTGTATTTGCTTGAGGCCAAAAATCCCTGGCTGATAAAACCGTGAAAATCCAATGGCGGCATATTGGTGCCGAGGAGATTCAAGTCCGCAGCTTCAAGCCGGCAGAATGTCCAGGCAATTGATGATGCGAAGAGCAAGCTTTTGATTGACCGCCTGACAATGTTTATTTTCATATTCTATAATCCCGGCTGCGTCCTTTTAGGCCTGGTGAGTCAATCGGCCAACGAGGAGTTTTTTTTCATGAGTCATGCGGCATCAAGAGGGGGATTGAATTCCCTTCTCTGTTTTCGAATAAGGGCGGTTTCAGTTTCATTATCCAGCATGGCGCGCACTTTGCGCGCCAGCGTGGCGGGCGTATAAGGCTTGGATAGGAGCGCGACCCCCGGCTCCAGCACGCCATGTTGCGCAATGGCTTCGTCCGTGTAGCCGGAAGTAAAAAGAATTTTTAGATCGGGATAGGTGGTCTTCAGCCACTCGGCCATCACTTTGCCGCTCATCACCGGCATGATGACATCGGTGACCACCAGGCGGATCGGCGACCCTTTATGTTCCTGCGCCACGTGCAGCGCATCCTGGCCATTGTTCGCGCGCAGCACCCGATAGCCCTGCGTTTCTAAAATGCTGCAAGCCAGATGACGCACCGAGGGATCGTCTTCGACCAGCAACAAGGTTTCCGTTCCGCGCGGAATCGGACTTCTATCGACAGTTTGAGCGGACATGTCGATCGCCTGTTCCACTCGCGGAAAATAAATCTTGAACGTCGTGCCTTTGCCCAATTCGCTTTGCACGGCGATGTGACCGTTGCATTGCTGGACGATGGTCTGGCAGGTGGCCAATCCCAAACCGGTGCCTTTGCCCGACGGCTTCGTCGTGAAAAAAGCTTCGAACAAACGCTTTTTGACCTCCTCGGTCATGCCGGTTCCCGTGTCGGAAACGCTCAACATCACATAGTCGCCGGGAATCAGGCCGGCGCAAATATGCGCGTTCTGTTTGTCGAACGTGACATTTTCAGTGGCGATGGCGAGCTTGCCGCCGTTGGGCATCGCGTCGCGGGCATTGACGACCAGATTCATCAGCACCTGCCCGACGTAGCCGGAATCGGCTTTGATGCGGCCGATTACTTTGCTGGACACAATCGTCAAAGTGATGTTCTCGTCCACGAGCCGCCGCAACATTTTGTCCAGGTCTTTGATCACGTCATTAAGGTCGAGCACGACGGGCTGCACGGTTTGCTTGCGGCTGAAGACGAGCAATTGCCGGGTCAACCCCGCAGCGCGCTCCGAGGCGTGCCGGATTTCGTCCGTGTATTTTCGCAGCGGACTGTCCGGCTCAAGCTCGGACAGGATCAAATCGGAGTAACCCATGATGACGGCGAGGATGTTGTTGAAGTCATGCGCCACGCCGCTGGCGAGATGGCCGACCACCTCCATCTTTTGCGCCTCGATGAACTGCGCCTCCAGCCGGCCGCGTTCGGCCCGGTCGGCAACATCCTGCATGGCTCGGCGCACGGCGGGTACGAGCCGGTTGAGATGTCCCTTCAGCACATAATCCGTCGCGCCGCTCTTGAGCGAATCCACGGCACGTTCCTCGCCCAGCGTGCCGGACACGAAGATCAAGGGAATGGTTTGTCATCTGGTATGGGCGATTTTCAAGTTCTACAACTCGTAATACGTCGGCAGCGTGAAATCCGTAAGGATCAGGTCAATGCCGCCGTGTTCCAGCGCCGCCACAAAGCCCGCATGCGTTTGCACGCGTGTGGTCGTGCAATGGATGTCGCCGGCTTCGATGGTGGATTGGATGAGCGCGGCATCGTAGGGATCATCTTCCAGATGCAGGATGTGGAGTGGTGGTTTCATTGTTTCCCTCTTTCTTTCCGGGAGAAAGGGCTTCACCGTTTGAAACCGAAGCTTCTTCCCTCCCTATATGCGGCGGCGGTTCATTTACCGCCGCCCAAAAGATGCCGAGTTTTTTCACTGCCTCCATGAACTCGTTAAAATCCACGGGCTTCACCACGTAGGCGTTGACCCCGTGCTTGTAAAATTCAACCAGATCCGGCGTTTCGCGCGATGAGGTCAGCACTACGACTGGGATGGTTCTCAAATCCGCATCGGCCTTGATGGTCTTCAACACTTCCAGCCCGCTGACCTTCGGCATCTTGTTGTCCAGCAGCACGACCACGGGATTGCCGCCCGCGCGGGTTGTGAATTTCCCCCGGTGATAAAGATAATCCAGCGCCTCCGCGCCGTCGTGGACGACAAGAAC
>CAXUBD010000073.1:3831-6825 GCA_964249225.1 uncultured Verrucomicrobiota bacterium
GAACTTTGTTGGATAGATTGTGCTCCTCCAGCGCGGCCAGCGTCAGTTCCACGTCCTGCAGATCGTCTTCGACCAGCAGGCTCTTTATGATGTTTCAGATTTGTGTTTCCATTGGTGGTATCCTTACTTTGCGCCTCGTTCAGGCAAATAGATATGTATTTCGCGGTTTATTATTTCAGGGTGTCGAAAAACTCCCGCCGGATCGTAGCGGCGTGTCGGCAGACCGCCGCATTCCTTGAAATTGAGTTGTCCGGCTTTCTGCCGAAAGCCGCTGCGCCGTTTTGCGGACTTTATTTTTTGGTAGAAGCTCAAATACAGAGTTGGTGGGGCGCGCGGGCCCCCGGGCCGGAGGGGGCCCAACAGTTCTCGCGGCTCGCGCGGACGCTCGCCCCACCGAATGGAGCCACGACTTATTTGTTCAATGTCCATTGATGACTCCGTTTGGTTTTGGAATGGAAAAATAAAATGTCGCGCCGCCGTCCACTTTGCCTTCCGCCCAGACCTTTCCGCCGTGCCGGAGAATGATGCGTTTGATGTTGGCCAGTCCGATGCCCGTGCCCTCGAACTCGGCGTTGCTGTGCAGGCGCTGGAACACGCCGAATAGTTTGTCGGCATATTGCGGATCGAAACCCGCGCCATTGTCGCGAACGAAAATGGTGGCCTCTTGCGGCAAAGCCGAAATTGGGAGAGCAGAAAGCAGAGATGAAACTCCGCTTGGAGTCTGGCTGGTTTCTGTTTTCTCAATTTCTGCTTTTTGCTTTTCGGCCACGCAGCCGATCTCAATTTTCGCCTCGGCACAATGGCCGGTGAACTTCACCGCGTTGGAAATCAGGTTCACCAGCACCAGTCGCAGCAGCGCGCGATCGGCCCGCACGGTCGGCAGCGGTTGGATGTTCCAAACAATCTTCCGGTCATTGGTCTCCGCCTGAAAATCGCCCAAGGCGTCCAAGACCAATTCGTCGAGATTGACGTTTACCTTTTGCATCTCCGCGCGCCCAACGCGCGAAAAGTCCAGCAGGTCGTCAATCAAAGTTCCCATCCGCTTGGCCGAATCGGAAATCGTCGTCAGATATTTCAAATTCTTTTCGGATAGCGACGGCCCGGCGTCCTTGTGCAGCAGTTCCACGAATCCCATGACGTGGCGCAGCGGCGCGCGCAGATCGTGCGAGACGGAATAACTGAACGCCTCCAATTCCTCGTTGGCGCTTTTCAATTGTCCCGTGCGCTCGGCGACGCGCTGTTCCAGTTCCATGTTGAGCCGGTGGATTTCATCCTGCGCGTGTTTGCGCTCGGTGATGTCGCGGACGTTGCATTGGATCACGTTTTTTTCACCGGCTGCATACACGTTGCTGACAAACTCCACGGCGATGTGCTTGCCGTCCCGCGTTTCCAGCGGCAGGTCTTCGTAGCGAACATAGCCGTCTTTTTGCAGCAGTTCCAACATGACTTTGTTGGAGACGACGTCCTTGAACGGACTCAATTCGCCGACGGTTTTGCCGATCATTTCCGCGCGGGAAAAACCGAGCAGGTTGAAAAGAAAAGGATTCACATCATTGATGCGTCCTGTGTTCACGTCCAGAATCAGGATGCCGTCCTTGGCCACCTCGAACAGGCGCCGGTAACTCAATTCGGAGGCGACCAGCGCTTCATCGGCCAATTTGCGCTCGGTGATGTTGCGGATCATCCCCATCATGTTGCCATCGGGCATCAGTGTTGCGATCACTTCCGCCGGAAACATCGAGCCGTCCTTGCGGCGGAACTGCCATTCCCGGTGGTAACTCTGGTTGGATTTTATCTCGCTCAATGCCGGGGCGATGTTCTGGATTTCCGCCGGAGCAACGATGTCCGAGGCGTGCAGCCCGATCAATTCGTCGTGGGTATAGCCCAGCATCCGGCAGATGCTCGCATTGGCGTCGAGGTAGTAGCTTTCAGGATTGGCGATGACAATGCCGTCCGGCGCATTCTCGAAGAGCGCGCGATAGCGCGACTCGGTGACCTGCAACGCCTCCTCCGCCTGCTTCCGGTAAGAAATGTCGCGCGCCACTTTTGACACGCCGATGGCCTTGCCGGCGGCATCCTTGATCGGCGAGGCCGTGACCGACACGTCAATCAAACGTCCGTCCTTGGCCTGCCGCTGCGTCTCAAAATGCTCCACGCTTTCGCCCCGCCTGATTTTCTGAAGGATTTGATTTTCCTCGTCCTGCCGGTCGGCGGGCATCAGCCGCATGATGGAAGTGCCCACCATCTCGCGCGCAGTGTAGCCAAAAATTTTCTCGGCGCCTTTGTTCCAACTGGTGTTGATGCCGTTCTAATCTTTGCCTATGATGGCGGCGGCCGAAGATTCGACGATCGCCGCCAGCTGGAGGGAGGTTGCCACCACTTGTTCCGTCCGCGTCTCCGCTTCCTCCGTTCTGGCTTCAGCCTGCTCGGTCCGGGTCTTGGCCTGTTCCGTCCGTGTCTCGGCTTGTTCGGTGCGTGTTTCCGCTTCTTCCGTCCGCGACTTGGCCTGCTCCGTGCGTGCTTCCGCCTGCCCGGTGCGTACCACGGCCTGCTCGGTGCGCTTTTCTGCCTGCAAAATCTGCGTGTCGCTGCCCGGCAGGTTCTCGTTTTTATTTTCGCTGCTCATGATTTTTGTCCCCGCCCGTTTTGATTTCATCCCAAACTCTGACGGCCAAAGTGCTGGAAAATACATCCGGTCGCCATGGGGTGTTCACCCCATAGACGGCCTCATCCTTTGCCGCGATTTGGTTTTGGAAGTGAAAAATAAAACGTCGCGCCGCCGTCCACCGCGCCTTCCGCCCAGACGCGTCCGCCATGCCGGAGAATGATGCGCTGGACGTTCGCCAGCCCGATGCCCGTGCCCTCGAACTCCTCGTTGCTGTGCAGGCGTTGGAATACACCGAACAGTTTGTCGGCATATCGGGGATTAAAACCCGCGCCGTTGTCGCGAACGAAAATCGTTGTCAAGAGTTGAGTGTTGAAAGTCGAGGGTAA
>CAXUBD010000073.1:6835-10933 GCA_964249225.1 uncultured Verrucomicrobiota bacterium
GTCTGGCTCTCGACGCTTGACGCCCGACCTTCGTCTTTGATTTCCCCGATTTCAATTTTCGCCTTGGCGCAAGCGCTGGTGAATTTCACCGCATTGGAAATCAGGTTCACCAGCACCATGCGTAGCAACGCGCGGTCGCCCAGCACGGATGGCAACGGATGGATTTCCAGGATAACCCTGAGGTTTTTCAACTCGGCTTCAAAATCAGCAAAGGTTTCCCGGATCAACTCATCGAGATTGACCTCCGTCTTTTTCAATTCCGCCCGCCCGACGCGCGCGAACTCCAGCAGGTCGTCAATCAAATCGCCCATCCGTTTGGCCGACTGGAAAATCGTGGTCAGATAACCGAGATTTTTTTCTGAAAGCGACGGCGCGGCGTCCTTTTGCAACAGTTCCACGAAGCCCATGACATGGCGCAGCGGCGCGCGCAGATCGTGGGACACGGAATAACTGAACGCCTCGAGTTCCTCGTTGGCGGTTTTCAATTGCGCCGTGCGCTCGGCGACGCGCTGCTCCAGTTGCGCATTGAGACGACGGATTTCCGCTTCCGCCTGTTTGCGTTCCGTGATGTTGCGGATGTTGCATTGAATGAGCCGTTTTTGTTCCACGAGGTAGGCGTTGCTGATGAACTCGACCTCGACGCGCCGCCCGTCCTTTGTTTCCAGCGGCAGGCCTTCATAGCGGAGGCAGTCTTTGTGCTGCAGTTCGGCAAAAGTGATTTTGGAAGCCGCCTCGCCTTTGAACGGGCCGATTTCCCACAATTTTTTCCCGAGAAATTCCTCCTGCGAATAGCCGAGCAGTTCTTTCATGAACGGATTGGCGTCCACCACCTGCCCGGTGTGGGCGTCGAGAATGAGGATGCCGTCCTGCGCCGTTTCAAACAGCCGGCGGTAACGTGTTTCGGAAGCGCGAATCAATTGCTCACTCCGCATTTCCACCGCTTCCGTTCGTATCTCGGCCGCTTCCGTCCGCGTTTCCGCCTGCTCTATCCTTGTCTTGGCGGCTTCTGTCCGCATCTCGGCCGCTTCCGTCCGCGTCTCGGCCTCCTCAATGCGGGTCTTGGCCTGTTCGGTTCGTGTCTCGGCCTGATGTGTCCGTAATTCCGCCTTCAAAATCTGTGTTTCGAAGCCCGGCAGATTCTCGCCTTTATTTTTTTTGTTGCTCATGATTTCTGTTTCTGTCCACCCGTTTTATATTCACCGCTAAACCTGTATGCCAAATCGAACAGCTTTTGAAATCGAACAGCTTTTGGAGTCATGTTCGCAAAATAATTTCCAGAAACCGAACGTGAATGCAATGGGGTGTTCACCCCATATCCAACCGGCGCGGATGCAGGCATACTTCTTGGTTGCAAAAAACGCCACACAATCAAAAACAAATGAAAACGTCATTGCGAATTCTCAACCTCGAAGACAACGCGAACGATGCCAAGCTGAATGGCGCGATGCTCTCGGCGCGCTGGCCGGAGTGCGAACTGGTGCGCGTGGAGACCCGCGAAACGTTCATCGCCGCGCTGGGTGAAGGCGGCTTCGACCTCATACTTTCGGATTACACGATGCCCGGTTTTGATGGTCTGCGGGCGCTCAAGCTCGCCCGTGTGCAGCGGCCGGAAGTTCCCTTTCTGTTCGTCTCCGGCACCATCGGCGAGGACACGGCGATCGAGGCGCTCAAAAACGGCGCGACGGATTACGTGCTCAAACACCGGCTCATGCGGCTGATTCCCGCCGTGGACCGCGCGTTGCGCGAAGCGGAGGAACACGCCGAATGCCGGCGCGCCGAGGAATCCATGCGCGAGTCGGAACACAAATACCGCGAACTGTTTGAATGCCTCAACGACGCCGCGTTTCTGGCCGACGCGAAAACCGGAAAAATCATTGACTCCAACCGCGCCGCCGAAAATCTGCTGGGCCGCCCGCGCGCCGAGATTGTGGGGCGCAACCAGTCGGAATTTCTCGCCCTCGACGAAACGCTGTGCGCGTCTGAAAAAACATTGCCGGCCGGCGCGAGAAAAAATGCTTCCGCCCAATGCAAATTGATTCGCGCGGATAAAACCCGGATTCCCGTGAACGTGCGCGCCACGCAGTTCTCGCTCTACGGCCGGCCGCTCTTCCTCTGGCTTTGCTACGAACTTACGGAGTCTCGCCCGGCGTGAAATTATGAAAGCATCGGGCGGACGTGGGGTGTTCACCCCATGGCGGGCGGACGGCTTTGGTCTTATTGTCAGTCAAGGCAGCAAGCCGCGAATGAAAAATTATCACACAACCATCCTGATCGTGGACGATGACCACAATGACCTGGTCTTGATTGAAAACGCATTCCGGGACATCGGCGTGAAAGACCCGATCCACCTTATCCGGGGCGGCCGCGAGGCGATCGCCTACATGACGGGCGAGGGGAAATTTTCCGACCGCAGCCGGTATGCGTATCCCACCTTCATCGCGACGGATTTGAAGATGCCCGAGGCGGACGGTTTTGCCGTGCTGGAATATCTCCAGAAAAATCCCGCGTCGGCCGTCATTCCCACCGTCGTGCTGACCAACTCGCGCGACCTGGATGACATCAAGAAGGCCTACATACTCGGAGCCAGTTCCTATCATGTGAAGCCCAATACGCCCGACGCCCTCCACGGGCTGTTGAAGATATTGCACGATTATTGGATGACCTGCGAGGTGCCGCAGGTGGACAGCGACGGACGCCAGTTGCCCACGGACAGCAAAGGCAAGCTAGGCGAAAGATTTGCGCAGCTGTGACGGATAACGATCGTCCTCTCCTCCGAGGAGAGGGAGAATGGTTTACTGCATCTTCGCCACAGAGACACAAAGTCACCGAGTTGGAAAAATAATCTCTCTGCGTCTCCGTGCCTCTGTGGCTAAATCCGCTGCTGCCAACAGTTAACTGATTCAAGATAATTCCTGCCACAAAAAAGCGATCCAAAACCAAATGGACTTGGTATCAACAGCGCAACAAAAAAATGTCAGGTCGGGCTCCATGAGTTCCAATCAATCAAAAAGAGCTTGATTTTAATCCGTGCAGGTGTATAAACGACCCTGTTCCCCATGTCGGATAATTTCAGTGCATCAGGGTTGGGCATGAAACGTAACAGACAATCAGTTTTGGGTAACCAGCCATTGGGCTTCAATGGCCGGCTGGCAAGTATTTTCCCTCAAAAGTTCAGTATTCCCGCATCCATTGAATTTCCGAACCATGCCATGGGGGGGGGGGAATTCACTGCCCGCACTGCAAAATGGAGATTACCTTGAAGGAATCGGCATGAACAACTTCCGCCTTAAACACATTCAAAACTGGCCCGAACTCGCGCGCGAAACCAAATGGTCGGCCTCGGCCTTGGCGAAGAAATGCGGTGTTTCCGTGCGGACATTGCACCGGCATTTTCTTCAACACATGGGTAAAAACACCAAGGACTGGCTGGCGGAGCAGCGCGAGCATGATGCCCTTGAATTATTGTGCGATGGTTCCTCCATCAAAGAAACCGCCGCGTGCCTAGGTTACAAGCAGCCGAACAATTTCACCCGCCATTATAAAAGCCGGACGGGCATCTCTCCCTCCCGGCAATCGGCAGCGAACCGTGTTCACACCCAATTGTCCGCAAATGATAGATAATGTCTGCAAATGATAGGTCATTGTTCTTCCAAGACCTTTTCATTCATGTTGAAATGTTAAGCGTAGTCCAATGATAAAAACAAGCAAACGGACCAGCGCCTCGGCCAATTGAGTGATGGATTAGCTGCAAGGTCAGAATGACTATGATAAAAAAGTATTTATTGTCGGCGAGCGTCATTTTGTTGATAACAGGCTTTGCCAAGATTGTAAGTGCGTTTGGCACAGCTAAAATCTTGGATTATCAAGACCCGATCTTCGGCATTTCTTTCCGCCATCTGATGCTGTTCGTGGGACTTGTTGAGCTTTTAGTCGCGGTAGTCTGTCTATTTATAGAAAATCAAAAATTAAGTCTAAGTTGGGTAATGTGGTTGGCATTATTTTTTCTAGCATATCGAATTGGCTTGTTCTGGATTGGATACCAGCGGCCATGTCCGTGTTTGGGAAACTTGACCGACGCCCTTCACATAAGACCGCAAA
>CAXUBD010000074.1:0-2597 GCA_964249225.1 uncultured Verrucomicrobiota bacterium
TTTGGGCCAGATGGCGGCGGCCCGCGTGGGAACGCATGACTTTGCCGGTGCCGGTGATTTTGAATCGCTTGGCCACGGACTTCTTCGTTTTAATACCTTTGGGACGTCGCATAAAATTTAATTCAATAGCAAAAGAGCGCGCACTATATGCAGTGCGGCGACTTGAGGCAAGCGCGAATTTTTTTAAAAATGGCTTCCAACAACCGCGCCGGAAATTTTCAGCGCCAATCAGGGTTGATTGGTGCCCATCATCAACGACATTTTTGTCGCGGGCGCGGAAACATCAATGGGCGCTCCGGCGTTGAGTTGTTTGAGCACGGCGTCGGTCAGGTCATTGTCGTTGCTGCTAAAGACGACGGCTTCGGTGGACGCGGAATTAATGACCAGGGAATAACCGCCGGCCTTGGCGCGGTCGGCGACGGCTTTTTGAATGTCCGTGACGAGATTGCTGCTCATGCGCTGGCTTTGGTCGGACAAGGTGGATTCGGCCTGGCGGTTGAATTGGTCAAGCGCGGCTTTGGAATTGTTCATCTCCTTCAATTTGTCGGCGGCGGCCTGATTGCGGCGGGCGCGTTCTTCGGCGGAGATGGCCTGGTCGTTGGCCTGTTCCAAAAGCTGTTTGTAATCCGTCTGCGCCTTGTCGAGGCCGTCGGCCATATCCTTGATTTCCTTTCGGAGATCGGTTTTTTTGCCGTCGAGAATGGTTTCGGCGATTTTGGTCTTGTAATAACCGCTGAACAGCTTGCGCATGTCCACGGTGGCGACCTTGCTTTGGGCGAACGCCGGCATGCTCAAGCAGGCGAGCAGTGAAATGGTCAAAATGGTTGTGCGTATCATTTTCATAGGGGCGATAAACTACAGGATTCGACCGCCACGCCTACTAAAAATTCAATTCTAATTGGCGCGCAGCCGGAAACATTTCGCCGGGTTGGTTGGATTGAAGGTGACAATGTTCGAACCGTTGGTCAAAACGGGCGGTTGCGGCACCGTCACCCAATTGTTTGAAAGCAGGTTCGTGTTGGATTGGAGCTTGAAGACGTTTTCCTCGTTCGCCACCGGCGGCCACGCGACGATCACGTTGGTGCCGGATTGGGCGGCGGTTAATACCGGCGAGGTCACCGTCAAAAGAATTTTGGCAAGAAAAGTGTCGTTGGTGCCGTTGCGAAAAGCTTGATGCGCGGCAAAGGTCGGGAAATTGGTCGAGAGTGTCTGGCCGACGACGTAAGCGCTGCCAGCGGAATCCGCCGCGATGCCGTAGCCAAAGTCGTCGCTGTTGCCGCCGAGATACGCGGAGTAAAGCAGCGAGCAATTCGTCGGGTTGGCGGCGTTGAACGCGGTGACAAAAACATCGTTGCCGCCGGAATTGGTCGCGCGGAGCGAGCCGAGGTTGTTCGTGCATGGAAAATTGGTCGAGCTGGTGGTGCCGACGATGAAGACATTCGTGGCCGGATCAATGGCGATGCCGTAGCCCGTGTCCAGCCAGGTGCCGCCAAACGTCAGGGAATAAGCGATGCCAGCTTGACCGCTGACAGCGTCATTGGTGATCTTGGTCAAAAACACGTTGGTCGTGATGATGAAACCGATGGCGGTGTCGTTGGTCAGGCCGCTGCGAATGACGTTGGTGAGCGTCTGGGGAAAATTAGTCGAATCGGTCCAACCAGTCACAAAGGCCGCGCCGCTGTTGTCCGTCGCGATGCCGTAGCCGCGGTCATCATTTGTCCCGCCAAGAAACGTAGAATAAACCAGGGTCAAGCCGCTGCCCGATGGCGCGAACTTGGCGACGAACGCATCGTAGCCCGTGTTCAAAATGTTCGTAGAGCCGTTCAGCCAATTGCCGTGATACGAATTGGTGCCGAACGAATTGATAATGGTTTGAGTGATGAAATTGGTCGTCGGAAAATTGGTCGAGGCCGTGTAGCCGGTGACATAAACATTGTTCAGACTGTCCACGGCGATGGCGCGGCCCTTGTCGTAATTATTGCCGCCAAAATATGTCGAAAACAATAAACTGGTGCCACCGGCCGCGATCTTGGCCACAAAACCGTTTTGATTATAGTAGACGGAATTTGTGCAGGCCAAATAGTTCAGCACTGTATTTGTTCTTCCCGCCAGCCGAAACGCCAGCGCATTGGCCGTTGGAAAATTCGTTGAAGCCGTCCATCCGGTCACATAAGCATTGCCCGTTGCATCAACCGCGATGCCATACCCGGCATCCGGTGCCTCGCCGCCAAGATATGTTGAATAAACCAGACCCGAACCGGTCGGGTTTAATTCCGTGACGAAGGCATCCGCCGCATAGGACTTATAATCCGTATAGTAAGGTCCGCTGATGTTAGTGAAAAGCGCGTTGGCAGTCGGGAAATTTGAGGATTGGGTGAAACCGGTCACAAAAGCGTCGCCCGACCCATCCACGGCCACACTCGCCGCGCTGTCGTCGTCGCTGCCTCCGAGGTAAGTGAGATAAATCAGATTCATGCCGAGATTGTCGAACTTGGCCACGAACGCATCGCCAGTCAATGCGCCGCCTTGAAAATTTGTCTGAAACGCATTGGTTGAAAACGATAAGTCGTCCTTATTTTATTGACAAGCTCAATTCC
>CAXUBD010000074.1:2607-5869 GCA_964249225.1 uncultured Verrucomicrobiota bacterium
GTTGAAAACGATAATCCATTTGTGAAGGCCAGCTTGGAAAATGTCTGGCCGGTGATGTAAATCGAACCATCCGCGCCCAATGCCACCGCCGACGCCGTTTCGCCCAATGTGCCGCCAAAATAAGTCGAGTAATTTAAAATCGGGTCAATCACCAAGGGCAACGCACGGTCGTATTTGCCGACGGCGAAGGTGACGGTGTGCGCATCCAGAATTTGATAACCGCCTCTAATTTCTTTCTGACTGCCGCCGACGGTTTGGTAAATCACCGGTTTGGGCTGGCGGATTTCATCGTTGCCTAAATTCAAAACCAGTTCGCCTTGCGCGTTGACAGAAATTCTGTCCGCGCCGTCGAAATGGATCGCAACCGCTTCAGGGTTTGCGTTGGGCGCGATGGCGAAGTCGTATTCGAGTTGGTGCGCGTTGCCATAATAAATCACGCTGATGCCGGGATAAATTTCCGTCACGCGCACTTTGGCAAAAGTCGAGATGCCGGAACGCCATTGTGCGGGATCGTTGCCGGTGAGGTAATTGATTTTGCCCGAAAGTTCGGTGTCACCGTCAATTTGCGCCTGCGGATTTGCGCCGATGAATCGCATCCGCACCGCGCGCGTGGCACCGGATTTTTGCAGGACGAACTGCGTTTGCGCCGGCGAAATCTGGAATTGGGCGTCGCGTCCGCGCGCGATGAATTGGGCTGGACCATCCGCCTGGCCGTGGTTGGCTTCAAAATAAAGCGGCAGGTTGCCGACGGACACGGCGGTTTGCGCCGTCACTGCCAGCGTCGTCATTCCACAGGCGAAGACGGCAAGCACTATTTTTTTTGCGGGAAAATTCATCTTAAAAATCACGAGTGTAGCCGACGCCGAATTGGAACTGGCCGCTGGAGCCGTTGTTGGCATCGTGGTGAATCGGAATGCCGTAGTCGAGCCGCAACGGGCCGAGCCGCGGAATGTTCAGCCGGAAGCCCAGTCCCCAGTTGTCATCAAAACTACCGGAAAATGAATAGGGTTTGGCGCCGACGGCCCCGATGTCATAAAAAAGCGCCACGCGCAAACCAACGCCGCCTTCTTTTTCAAAAATAGGGATGCTGTATTCCGCCGAGCCGAACCAGTAGCTGTCGCCGCCGATGGGTTCATCGGGCAAATGATTTAAAACACTTCCATAATTAGGATCGCGCGGGCCGATGTTGCGATATTTGAAACCGCGCAACGAATAAAGACCGCCGAGATAGTAGCGGTCGTAAAACGGCACGTCGCCTCCGCTCAAGTTGTCCGCAGCCCCGGCGCGTCCGCCCACCTCAATGACATGGCCTTTGAAGAAGCCCTTGAAAAACCAGTCAGTTTTGAGTTCGAGTTTGTAGAACGTCGTGTCGCCATAACTGATTTCAGTTTCGAATTCGGTGCGTTGGCCGTGATCGGGCAGTTGCGTGCTGTTGCGCGTGTCATAAGCCAGCGAGGTTCCCAGCCGCTGATAAAGATGGTCGCCCGTTTGGTCGAGGATGGCTCGTGGAACGTTGCTCGGTCGAAAGTTTGGGGGATCATTGATCGGGCCATTCCAGCCGGGATTGAGCGAGATGCCCACGTCTTCCACGGTGTAACTGACGCTGCCGATGATGAAGTCAGTCCACAACGCGCGGGTCAGGCTCAACTTCATGCCGGTGCGGGTTTCGTCATAAATATCGTTCGGACTTTCAAAATCCAGCTGGTGGCGGTAAAGGTCCACGCCGAACGACAGTTTGCGGTTTAAAAACCACGGCTCGACGAAGGAGATTTCGTAATCCTGGCGTTGCGTGCCCAATTGCACGCGCAACCGCAGTTTTTGGCCGGCACCGGTGAAGCTTGGCGGATGAAACAGATCGAAATTGCCCTGTGTCATTTCGACGTAGCCGACGAGCGCGTCTACGGAACTGAAGCCTGCGCCGAGCGTGAAATTGCCGGTGTTCTGTTCCTCGACGTTGACGATCAAATCTTTGCGCCCGGCGATCGGCGGATCGGTCGGTTCGGGCCGCAGATCCACTTTGCTGAAGTATTGCAAACCTTCAAGGCGCTCCTTGCTGATTTTCACGCGCACCATGTCAAACGTTTCGCCGGGCGAAATCGCCAGCTCGCGGCGGATGACTTTGTCCTTCGTTTTCAAATTGCCGCGGATGTCAATTTTCTCCACGTAGGATTTTTGACCTTCGTCCACTTGAAATTCCAGATCCATCGTGCCGGTGTCCACGTTGGGAACGTGCACCACGCGCAGCGCCTGGCCCTGCGCGACCTCGATATAACCCTTGGTGCCGTAAAAATCTTCCAGCGCCGTCGTGTCCTTGCCCAAGCCGTCCGGCGTGAACGTGTCGCCCGTGTCCATCGGAAAACCATGCGGTCCGAGCTTGTCCTTGGAGCGGTTGGCCAGCCGCACGCCGCGCTGGATGTCCGCGTCATTGAAAATTTTGTTGCCGGCAAAGGTGATCGCGCCGACCTTGTATTGCCGTCCTTCAAAAATGTAAAAACGGATGACCATTGTATTCTGCGTCGGACGGTCCAGCTTCACGTCCTTGATCTCAAAATCCAGATAGCCGTGCGCGCGATAAAAATCCACCAGCCGGTCGCGGTCGGCATCGAAATCGTCCTGCTTGAAAACACCGCTGCCGGTCAGCCACGAAAACATCCAGTGCTGGACTGTCTTCAATTGCTTGCGCAGTTGTTTTTGTTTGAATGACGCCGCGCCGACAAATTCGATCCTGGCGATTTTTGTCTTCCGGGTTTCCACGATTTGGAAAGTGACCGAACCGCGTCCGCTATTTTCGTCAATGCTCAAGACATATTTTACCGTCGAATCCGGGTAACCGTATTTTTCGTAGAGCTTCTGCATCTCCTGCGTGTCCGAGAACAGCTTCTGTTCGTCCAGCGCCTCGCCGACTTTCACCGTGATTTTTTTCTTCAGCTTCGAGTCGCTCACCTTTTTATTGCCCTCGAGCCTGATTTCGGAAATGCGCGGTCGCACCTGCACGATATAGGTCAGCACCACGCCGCCGTCATCAGCCTGTTCTACACCGATTCGAATGTTGTAAAATTGTCCCGTGCCGTAAAGTGAATGAACGTCGTCTTCCGTGAGATTGGGGAGATAATTCGCGCCGGCGCGCAGCCGGATGTTGCCGCGCACGAATTGTTCGCTGACGGACGCGGGGCCGACAAATTTTATATCCACGCGGTCAATCTTCGGGCCGGTCGTCTGTGCTCAGCCGTTCGATGATGATGACCTGGAGGTCATTGCAAAG
>CAXUBD010000074.1:5879-10891 GCA_964249225.1 uncultured Verrucomicrobiota bacterium
CACGCGGCGGACGCACAAACGAGCAGCAGCCAGACTCCAACGCAGCGAGAAAATAAATTCATCAAACTATCGGTCCGCAGGCATGTCTTCATCGCTGACTTTGGCGGCGCTTTCAAATCGTGTGTATGGTTTCAGGAACGTTAAATTCACATCGCCCGTCGGACCGTTGCGTTGTTTGGCGATCAACAGATTCACCGGCAGGCCGTCGGCTTCCTCGGCCGCCGCGCCGTCTTCATCGTCGCCCGCGTTTGGCTTGTATAACAGACCGACCACGTCGGCATCCTGTTCAATCGCGCCCGACTCGCGCAAATCGCTCAACCGCGGCTTGCGGCTTTTGTCTTTCTCCAGCTCGCGGTTCAACTGGCTCAACACGATCACCGGCACTTTCAATTCCTTCGCCAGCGCCTTGAGGCCGCTGGAAATGTCCGCGATTTCCTGCTGCCGGTTCTCTTGTGAACGGCGCGCAGTAGAATGCACCAGTTGCAGATAGTCAACCACGAAAAGCTTCACGCCATGCTGTTGATGCAGCCGCCGCGCCCGCGCCCGCAACTGCAAAATCGAAAGTCCCGCCGAGTCGTCAATAAATAATGGCGCGTTCGCCAGCCGGCCCGCCGCGCTCGTCAATTTCGGAAAATCCGACTCGCTCATGAACCCTTCGCGGATGCTCCGCAGATTCACGCGCGCAATCGAACACATCATGCGCAACACCAGCGACTCCGCGCTCATTTCCAGACTGAAAACAGCGCACGGCAATTTTTGCTCCAGCACCACGTGCTCGACCATGTTCATCGCCAGCGACGTTTTGCCCATCGAAGGCCGCGCCGCGATGACGATCATTTCCGAGCCGTGCAACCCGTCCGTCATCCGGTCCAGATCCGGGAAGCCCGTGGCGATGCCGCTCAACACGCCCTTGCGGCTGAAATAATTTTCAATCGTGCCGATGGCTTTGTTGACAAGATCCTTCGTCGTCAGCACATCGCCCTGCGCGCGCGATTCGGAAATTCTCAACACGTCGCGCTCCACTTCGTCCATCAACGCGTCCACATCACCTTCGTAATCATAAACGCGCCCGACGACTTCCGTGCAGGTCGAAATCATTTTCCGCAGCAGATATTTTTCGCGGACAATTTCGAGATAGTAAGAAAGATTCGCCGCGCTCGGCACCGCGTCCTGAAGTTGCGACAAATAAGCGATGCCGCCGATCTGTTCGAGCAATTGCGCATCCTTCAACTTTTGCTGGACGGTGATGACGTCAATCGCCTCGCGCGAATTGAACATCGTCGCCAGCGTCTCGTAAATCGTCTGGTGCCGCAGGTCGTAAAAAAATTCCTGGCCGCCGTCCTTGAGCTTCTCGATGCACTCGCCAAGGCATTCGTTCGGCGAGAGCAGCGCGCAACCGAGCACGCCTTGCTCGGCCTCCGGCGAATGCGGCGGCAAACGGTCTAATTTCATGGAATCGTTGGAAACAACTTTGCGTCGCCGCGCTTTTTTCAAATCGGCGGCCCCGGCGCTGTCGGAAACGGAATCTATCATATGCACAGGAAACTCGCCGGTTCAAATGGCGGCAAGACAAAGTTGTTCTTCTTGTTCCCAAAGTTATTCGCCGCGAGAAATTTTTAATTCTGAAAATTCTGTCAATTCTGTCCGCAACAATTAAACTTCAATCTGCAAATGCATCGCAAACCGTCACTGCTCGTCATTTTCCTGTCGGTCTTCATTGACCTGATCGGCTTCGGCATCGTGCTGCCGCTGCTGCCCGGCTACGCGGAGGATAATTTCCGCCCCGATTTCTCCGCGAAAGGTTTTATCATCGGTGCCATCATCGCGTCGTTTTCCGCGATGCAATTTTTCTTCGCGCCGCTTTGGGGGCGTTTGTCCGACCGCATTGGCCGCCGTCCCGTCATGCTCATCAGCAATCTCGGCGCCGCCGGTTCTTACGCGCTTTTTGCCGTCGCATGCAGCTTGAGCGGCACGACCGGTCTGGTTTGGATTCTCATCTCGCGGATTTTTGCCGGCATCTGCGGCGCGAATCTGTCCGTCGCGTCCGCCTATATCGCGGACATTTCTCCGCCGGAAAAACGCACCGCGCGCATGGGTTTGATCGGCATGGCGTTCGGCCTCGGATTTATTTTCGGCCCGGCGCTCGGCGCATTTTCAATTGAAATTTTTCACAGCAAGCAGGCACCCGGCTGGGTCGCCGCGAGTTTTTGCGCCGCGAATTTCATTCTCGGCTGGTTCATCCTCGGCGAAAGCCGCCAGCCGAATTCCGCGCCCGTCGCGCCGCGCCCGAAAATGAACCAATGGTCGCACACGCTCGCGCAACCGAAACTCGGTCTGCTCATCCTGATTTTTTTCTTCGCGACGTTTTGCTTCACCTGTTTTGAATCCACGTTTCCGCTGCTGGCCCGGCATCAATTCGCCGTCGGCGAAAAATCATTGAACAACCGCATCGGCTATCTGTTCACTTACGCTGGCGTCATCGCCGCGCTCGTGCAAGGCGTGATCGGCAGGCTCGTGAAAAAATTCGGCGAGCCGAAATTGATTTTCATCAGCCTGATCATTTTTGCCGTCGGCCTCGCCGCGCTGCCGTTTCAAACGCACTTGCCGGGAATTTTGACCGTCATCGCGCTGCTCGCCATCGGCTCCGGTTTGAACCGTCCGCCGGTTTTTGGAATGATTTCGTTGAGTTCGTCGCCACACGAACAGGGCGCGAACCTTGGCGTCGCCCAAAGTTTCGGCAGCCTCGCGCGCATCCTCGGCCCGATTTTTGCCGGCACTTTATTTTTTGTGAAACCGTCGCTGCCTTACGTCATTTGCGGCGGCATCGCGTTGCTGACGGGACTGTTCGCGTGGCAACGCCTTTGCCAAAAAAATCCTTCGCCCGCCGCCGCCGCTTCAACGCAGAAATAATTCCGCCGCCGAATCGGCAAAGCGCAAGCCTTGCGGCGTGAGTTGGAAATTTTCCGGCGAAATTTTTCCCCAGCCGCGCGCGGCCAGTTGGTTCATTTCGGAATTCCATTCGTTCCGCAAATCAAAATCTGTTGCGCGTTTGAAATCTGCGAACGGCCAGCCGGCGTTCATCCGCAATCCGAACGCCGCCGTTTCGCCCGCGCGTTTCAACGGCGGCAATTCTTCGCTCGATTCAATCGCGCGTTTGCCTTTTTCCAACTGCTCGCAGTAAAGCTGCGTATTCGACCAGTTTTTTGTGCGCACGCCGCGAACGTAGCCGGTTGCGCTCGGGCCCAGGCCGTAAAAATTTCCGCCGCGCCAGTAATTTACATTATGACGGCAGGCAAGTGCCGGGATATCTAAAGTCACGGACGCGCCGACTTTGGACTTTGAACTTTGGGCTTTGGACTCTTTTGCAAAGTTTGCGATTTCATATTGATAAAAACCGCTTTTAGTCGCGTGTGAAATCAATTCTTCATACATTTCGCACGCAAGATTTTCGTCCACGGAAAATTCGCCGGCCTTGAGCTGTTCGTAAAGCGGCGTGTCGTCTTCGTAAATCACTTCGTAGCTGGACAGATGTTCGCTTTGCATCGCCATCGCTTCGTTCAACGTCGCGCGCCAGATTTCCATCGTCTGGCTGGGAATCGCGAACATGAGATCGAGATTGATATTTTCAAAACCGGCGCGGCGCAAAATGTCGAACGACTTGAAAACCATTTCGCGCGAATGAATCCGGCCGAGCCGGTCGAGCAATTTCTCATCGAGCGATTGCACGCCCATCGAAATGCGGTTGATGCCAAAGTCGTGAAATAGTTTTGCCTTGTCGGTGGAAACGGTGGCGGGATTGCATTCGACGGTGAATTCTTCCGCGCCGAGCAGATTCAGTTTTTCCATCGCGCGCAAAATTTGTTCCCATTGGCGCAGATTCAAAAGCGACGGTGTGCCGCCGCCGAAGAAAATGGTTTTGGGTTTGAGATCGTCCGCGACGATTTCCATTTCGCTGACGAGCGCGGCGGTGTAACGATTGATGAGTTCGCCGGACGACGCCTCGGAATAGAACGCGCAATACGCGCATTTCTGCGCGCAGAACGGAACGTGTACATAAAGACTCTGAATGGGCGCGGACGCTTCCAGCATGAAGACAAAATACGGCCTTTGTCCGCAACTGGCGAACTAAAATCTTTTACGGTCGCGAAGACAGCGGACGGTTTTTTACACCGGGCGCACGCGCTGGACATTGTGGGCTTTAAACCCTTTGTCGCTGGGAATAACTTCGAAGGAAACTTCGTCACCTTCGTTCAAGGTTTTGAAGCCCGAACCGGTGATGGACGAATAATGCACAAAGACGTCCTGCCCGGAACCTTGGGCGATGAAGCCAAACCCTTTTTTGTTATCGAACCACTTTATTTTACCGCTGGCCATAATGGACTCCACTTTCCGAGGCGGCAGCCGAGAGAACAAAAAAAAGACACAACCGTTTTAGTTGTATCCAAAGTCAGTTATCAAAAACTACTCATGCCTCAATCAAAGGCGAAGTTAAGGATTCGTAATCTTCTGGTCAAGAAAATGTTTTCATTGATAAATCCCGGCCAGTTTGACAAGAAATTGAAAATATTTTTGCGCGGCGATTTTACGGCAAATCGGTTGCACCCATCAAAAATTTATCGCATTCGCGCGCCGCACCGCGGCCTTCGTTGAACGCCCAGACGACGAGGCTCTGGCCGCGACGGCAATCACCGGCGGCGAAAACTTTCGGGATGTTCGTCGTGTATTTTTCAAACTCGGCCTTGGCGTTCGAGCGCGCGTCGCGTTCGATGCCGAGCGATTCAAGCAGCGGCTGTTCCGGTCCGAGAAAACCCATCGCCAGCAGGACGAGTTGCGCGGGCAAAACTTTTTCCGTGCCGGGAACATTCTTCGGGATGAACTGGCCCTTGTCGTTCTTCGTCCATTCGATTTGGACGAGATGAACGGCTTTGACGTGACCGTGGTCGTCGCCTTCAAATTTTGTCGCGGTCGTCAGATAAACGCGCGGGTCGGCGCCGAATTTCGCGGCGGCTTCT
>CAXUBD010000075.1:0-10199 GCA_964249225.1 uncultured Verrucomicrobiota bacterium
CACGACGCATCCCGAAACGATTCGCACCGCCGAGTTCATGCGCCAACGCGCCGAGGCTGATGATATATTTGAAGCCGTCGGCCACGGTCATGTTAAGCTTGGTGACTTTTTCCTCCGGCACGATGATCAAAAATCCGCCTGTCGGAATCGGCGTCATCGGGATGAAAACGCACACGCACTTTTGGCCGATTTTTTCCTGCACTTCATGCTCCCGATCGCTGGTGATGAAGCCGACGGAATAAATCCCCTCGCGCGGATACTCGACCAGCACCACGGTCTTGAACGAACTTTTTTTCCCGGACGTGAACGCCTCGTCCACCTGTTTGATCGTGCCATAGATTTTATTTAACACCGGCACGCGCAGCATTACGCTGTCGGTCCAGGCGATCAGCCGCTTGCCGATGTAATAACGCGTCATGCCGCCGACGACCGACACGCTCACGACGCCCACCACCAGCGCCAGCAAACTCCAATACCAGAACATCGGACCGGACTGGCCGTTCACAAAAATGATTTTCGGGTCGAGAAAATGCGGCAGGAAAAAAAGCAGCGCGTCGGTGAAGCTGGAGACCGTGCCGAAAAACCATTTCACCACCGCGAGCGTCACGACCCCGGGCAGCACGATCAAAAGTCCGGTAAAAAAACTGGCGCGCCAGCGGGCGAAAAGTGATTTGTTCACGCGCGAAGTTTAGAACCGCCGCCGATTTGCGCGAGTGAAAACTTTTTCGCCACCAATCGCAACAGGCGGTTCTCCTCGCGCTTCATTTTGCGCCGCAAATCAGCGCGTAAATCGTCGTGGCCGGTCAAATGCAAAACGCCGTGGATGATGTAACGGGCGATTTCAGACTGCCAGTTTGTCTTGAATTGTTTTGCCTGTGCAATCGCGATTTCAACGCAGATAAAAATTTCACCGTGCAATTGTTTCTGATGTTCCGAATAGTCAAACGTGATGACATCCGTCGAACCTTCGTGCTTGAGAAATCCTTCGTTGACCAAAGCCATTTCACGCGCCGCAACGAGATTGATTCCAAGTTCCCCGCTTTCAATTTTCAATTCAACCAGCAACACGTTTGCAATCTGTTTGAGCAAACGCGTGTTGATTTTCTTCGTCCGCTGGCGGTTGGCGATAATGACGCTCACACGAATCAAGATTTGCCGTTGCCGCGATGCTCCTCGTAGGCCGCTATGATTCGCTGCACGAGTGGATGCCGGACAACGTCACGCTTGGAAAATTCCACAATCGCTATGCCTTCGGTGTTTTTCAGCGCGCGATGCGCCTCGATCAAGCCGGAATTTTTGTGCGGCGGCAAATCCACCTGCGTTTCGTCGCCCGTGATGACCGCCTTCGAGCCGTGACCGAGCCGCGTGAGAAACATCAGCATCTGCTCCGTCGTCGAATTTTGCGCCTCGTCCAGAATGATGAACGCATTGTTCAGCGTGCGCCCGCGCATGTAGGCCAGTGGCGCGACTTCGATCGTCGCACGCTCCATGTGCTTCGCGATTTCCTCGGCAGGCAGCATGTCGTGCAACGCGTCGTGCAGCGGACGCAGATATGGCGTGATTTTTTCGTAAAGGTCGCCCGGCAAAAAACCGAGCGCTTCACCCGCCTCGACCGCCGGTCGCGTCAAAATGATTCGTGAAACTTTTCCTTCGCGCAAAACCGACAACGCCGTCGCCACGGCCAGATAAGTTTTGCCCGTGCCTGCCGGGCCGATGCCGAACGTGATGTCGTGTTTGCGGATCGCATCAAGATATTTTTTTTGCCCGACGGTTTTGGCGGTGACGCCGGGCTTTTTCTCGTGAGTGTAAACACGGTCGTTGACCAAATCTTTCAGGGTTTCCGCGCCGTCGTGCTTCACGACGTTCAATGCATGGGTGAACTCGCGGTTTTTCACCGGCGAACCGGCCTTCAACATATTTTCCAGCGACGCAAAAAGTTGTTTCGCGCGCTCGACTGCGCTTGATTCGCCATCCAATTTTATCCAGCCGTCGCGCGAAGTGGCTTTGACGCCAAGTTCCGTTTCCAGCGACTGCAAATTGCGCGGCTCGTGGTTGAACAGTTGCTGCGCAAACCGCGCGTTTTCGAAATAAAGGGTTTCAGTTGCCACAATGAAAATTTATAAAATAGAAATTTTAAGACAGAAGCCGGTCGTATTCCGAATGATGGCCGATCCAGAACCAGTTCAAACCTTCCGCGCGTTCCTTGGCCACAGCGCGATAATGGATGCCGACGCGCGCTGTCCAGAATTTACCGGCTTTTTTTAATCGCAGCGAAGGATGCCGTTGATTTTGTTTGAGCAACTCAAAATCTTTTTTTGCGAGCCGCCGGGTTTCTTCGGGCAAACGATCGAAGTGCTGCCAGAATTCCGGCGTGGTAAAATGCGTCATAGCGGACGGCACTTGCCCTGCTCAAACGCGCGGTCGGCGGCCTCGCCCAGTTTGTCCAGCTTGCCGGACTGCGCGTCGGCGGCGAAACGGCGCTCCCATTTTTCCGCCAGATAATCCTCAAACCAGCCGGACAATTGCCCCAGCGAACTGTCGTCCAGCCGCTCAATCGCCGATTCAATGTCTTGCACGCTGCTCATGGTTTAATTATCCGGCAAAAATTATTTTTTGGCAAGCGTGTGAAAGGCGGCGCGCATTTCGATATGTTAAATTCATTTCCCCAATTCCACCCGCAGCTTCGCCGCGATTTCCTTCAACGCCTCCGGCAAGACCGTCGTGTTCGTCAGCACCGGCATGAAATTCGTGTCGCCGTTCCAGCGCGGCACGACGTGGATGTGCAGATGTTCCGCGATGCCCGCGCCCGCGACTTTGCCGAGGTTGATGCCCACGTTGAACCCCTCCGGCTTCATCACGGCGGTGAGCGCGGCGAGACAGCGGCGTGTGAGCTTCCACAAATCCGCGAGTTCCTCGTCCGTCAGGCCGTGCAGGTCGGCGACTTCCTTGTAAGGCACGGTCATCAGATGCCCGCCGACGTAGGGAAAACGGTTCAACAGCGCGAAACACGTCCGGTCGCGCACGATGACCAGATTTTCCACGTCGTCGGACGATTGGGCGATGCGCGTGAACAAGCCTTCCTTGAGTTCCGGCTTGGGCGATAAAATATATTCGATGCGCCACGGCGCGTGGAGTGTGTCCATGCGGAAAAGTTAAAACGCGCGGCGAATAAAGGAAATGATTTTTGTGCCAGCAAAAATATCTACTTCGGAATCATTCCGATTGTTCTCATCCATTCCTCGGCTAATTGAGGCCATTCTGTGATTGGAAATTTCGTGCGCCGCAGTCCAAAGGCGTGTCCGCCTTCCGCATATAAGTGCATTTCCACCGGAACTCTGGTGTTTTTCAACGCCATGTAATAAACCAGCGACTGTTCGACACCGTCCACATGGTCATCTTCCGCCAGTAACAAGAACGTAGGCGGCGTATTGGTGGTAACTGGAACATTCGGATTCAACTTAAAACCTTCATCGTCGTGCCACAGATGTCCCGGATAACAAGCTATCGCAAAATCTGGGCGGCAGCTTTCTTTGTCGGCCGCATCTATCGCCGGATATGAACGTTTGTCAAAGTGCGTGCTCGTCGTTGCCACCATATGTCCGCCCGCAGAAAAGCCAATCACGCCAATCTTGTGCGGGTTGACATGCAACTCGGCGGCGTGGAAGCGCACCAGTCCCAAAGTTCTCTGCGCATCTTCCAGTGCCAGCGGCGATTCTCCATACGGTCCTGTTTTCTTAAGCGGCACACGATATTTCAAGAGCACCGCCGTGATGCCTTTGGAAGTCAACCAGTCGCAAATCTCCGTGCCTTCAAGATCAATGGCGAGACAATTATAGCCTCCGCCGGGAAACACGACTACCGCAACGCCGTTGTTTTTCCCTTTCGGCGAATAGACTGTCATCGTGGGCAGTGCGACGTTGCATACCGCAATCCATGACACACCGAGAGGCGACAACACGTTTGTGGAATACTCCGGTCCAAGGACAGACTGTGCATCAGGAATTGCTCCCGGCCAAATCGGTATTTGCTTGTAACCCGTCGACGGCTGCCAGACATTTGTTTGTGCACGCAGACAATCACACGCAAACACGATGCAGAGAACAAATATCAGGAGCTTCAATATAATTTTCATTTGAACAAACTCAAAATCGCCGTCGCCGCGCGACCAGCCGCGCCGGGTTCGCCGAGCGAGGAAACGATTTTGGCGAGTTGTGATTTGATTTTCGTCCGGCGCGATTCGTCCTGCAACAATTCCAGCGCCGCGCGCGAAATGTTTTCCGGCGTTGCGTCGCGTTGGACGAATTCAGGATAAATTTCTTCACCCGCGAGCAGGTTCGGCATCGTCAACGATTTCACCGTGATGATGCGCCGTATTATCTGGTAAGTGAGCCACGACGTTTTGTAGAGCGTCACCGTCGGCACGCCGAAAAACGCGCACTCCATCGTCACCGTGCCCGTCGAGGCGAGGGCGACATCGGCTTCCGCCAGCGCGTCAGGCAAGTTGCCGATTTGGATTTCCAAATCTGCGCCGAGTGATTTTGCGAGTTGCTTCAAAGATGAATTCGGCAAAACCATTTTCGCTTTCGCCGACGGCAATTTTTCCTGAATCAGTTTCAGCGCACCCAGCATCACGGGCAAATGACGCTGCAATTCGCTTTTGCGGCTGCCCGGCAGCAATAAAATCTCTGGTTCGTGGGAGACGACGTGAGGAGTCTCTAATTTTTTCTTAATTTGAGTCTTGTCACCTCGACTCCTGCGGATTTCAGAGCTGCTCGTAAATCGTAAATCGTCATTCGCAAATCTCCCAATCATCGGATGCCCGACAAATTCCACGCGCAACTGCGGCACGCGCTGCGCATACCAATTTTTCTCGAACGGGAAAATGCTCAAGAGCAGATCGTAATCCGCCGCCAGCAGATTCGCGCGGCCCGGACGCGACGCCCAGACTTGCGGCGAAACGAACTGGACGATCTTCGGATTCCATTTTGAGAACGGATTGTTGCGTACATATTCCTTGACCGCGTGGCCGAAGCGCAGGTTGAACCCGCCGTAATCCACGCCGATGACCACATCCGGTTTGCGTTCGATGGCGAGCGCGAGCAGTTGATGGAACAGCTGTCGGAACTTGAAATAATTTTTCAGCACGTCGGAAATGCCGATGACCGAATGCTGCGTCAGGTCAAACGCCAGTTCGACCCCGGCGGCGGCCATCTTCGCGCCGCCCGCGCCAAAGAAAGTTGCGTCCGGCAATTTCCTGCGCAACGCGGCCACCAGTTCCGCCGCGAGCAAATCCCCGCTCGCCTCGCCGGCGATGAGCATGAAGGTTTTTGGTTTCACGGTTTTGTTCCAGCCACAGAGTGGCGCGCGGTAGTAGCCCACAGCGACAGCTGTGGGAAAACGTCCAACAAAAATTCAAGCCCCGGCAGGGGCGAAAGAAAATTCATTCCCACAAAAACCTTTCGTCATATTCAATCTCATGTTTCTTGAGGAATGCCACAAACTCTTCCTGAAACGAAACCTTACGATGATGTTCTTCCTGATTGGCGATATATTTTTCAACCTCAATCAAACTGGAATGGCTCACGCTGAACGCGCCATAACCGATTTGCCATGCAAACATTTTTTGATTCGGAAAATTCTTGTGAACCCAGCCGGATGAATCCGCCTTCAACTCACGCATCAAATCGGACAACGAATGTTTTGCCGCGAGCGACGCGAGAATGTGAACGTGGTCCGCCGGGCCGTTGATGATAAGTGCCTTGCCATCGTGTGCGCGGATGATGCCGCCGAGATACGGAAACAAACGCGATTTTAATTCCTCGTCAAACAATGGCCGCCGGTCTTTCGTGCTGAAAATAATGTGCGTCAGCAGGTGGGTAAATGTGTGCGCCATATTTTTTGTGCGGTAATTATCGGTGGTCAATTTCGCGGCAACCATGCGCGTGTGAAATTTGAAGCTGCGGAGCAGCGCACGATAGTAGCCCACGGTGAAACCGTGGGAACGATGTCCGCAAAATAATTTAAGCCCTGGATGGGGCGGAAGAAACAGGATTTTGAACCGTGGTTTTCTGTCGCTCCTGCTGGGGCTTGGAAAATTTGCGGGCGGCCTGACCCATAGCTGGCGCTATGGGCTACTATCGCGCGCTGCTCCGCAGCTTCGATTTGGCTTCGCCAATTCATTTTATCTGCTGAATCTGCCGCGTGATTTCAAACGCCAGATCCAGTGCGCGTTTGGCGGATTCGCCGCTGACCATCGGGATTTGCTGCGCGCGGACGCATTCGACGAAATGTTGCAGTTCGAGCTTGAGGGGTTCGTCCTTTGCGATCGGCACGGGTTCGCGCACGATTTTTTTGCCGGCAAACTGGCTGACGATGGTGGAGTCCTTGCCGATGCCAAGCTTGGCGGCGAGAACTTTTTTCAGCAGCGAACTTTCTTCCTCGCCGTCGCGGGCGACGCGGTAGATGAATCCTTCCTGCACGCGGTAATCGAGCGAGATGTAGCAGGGATTGGTCGGGCCGCTGAAGACGCGGATCTTGCGCATCCGCTCCGGGCTGACGCGGCTGGCGGTGAGGTTGGCGACGCAGCCGTTGGCGAAGCGTAGGCGCACGTTGGCGATGTCCTCGCTCTTGCTCAACACGGGAATGCCCATGCCATCCACGCTGGTCACGGGCGATTTCACGAACGCGAGCACGACATCAAGGTCGTGAATCATCAAATCCAGCACGACGCCGATGTCGGTCGAGCGGGCAGGGAAGGGTGACAGGCGATGGCACTCGATGAACTTCGGCTCGGTGGCGACGGTTTGGAGAAAAGCGAAAACGGGATTGAACCGTTCGACGTGGCCGACTTGCAGGACGCAATTTTTTTGCTGCGCGAGTTCGATGAGCTGCGCAGCCTGCTCGGAACTGTCGGTCATCGGTTTTTCGACGAGGACGTGTTTGCCTTGCTGCAACAACTCTTTTGCGATCTCAAAATGCGTGACGGTCGGCGTGACGATATTGAGCGCGTCGGAATTTTCAGCGGCTTCGGCGATGGAATTGAAAACGCGCGTGTTGTGTTTCGCGGCGATTTTTTTTTCGGTGTCGGCGTGCGCATCGAAAATGCCGGCGAATTCCACCGCGCCCGCCGCCGCGAGTTCGGCGTAAATGCGCGCGTGATGTTGTCCGAGCGAGCCGGTGCCGAGGACGGCGACGCGGATTTTCTGATTTGAATTCACGGCGACAGTTTGCCAGCGAAAGTCGCACGCTGAAACTGAAAACTTGTCGGAGACGACGTGAGGAGTCTCTAACTTTTAATTTGAGACTCGTTACCTCGTCTCCTACGATTGCCGTGTGCCTGTTTGGATCTACATCATTGTTGCGGTCGCGGCGTATTTGCTCGGCTCGATTCCGACGGGTTTTCTGGTCGGTCGCGCGCGAGGCATAGACATCCGCACCGTCGGCAGCGGCAACATCGGCGCGACGAACACGATGCGCGTTCTCGGCCAACCGGCGGGAATTTTCGTGCTGCTCGTGGATTGCTTGAAAGGTTACGCCGCCTGCACGCTGTTGGTGAGCGTGGTTTTAAAAATTTTGACGATCGCGCCTGAAAATGTTGCGACGTTGCAAATCATCGCCGGAATTTTCGCCGTGCTCGGCCACAATTATCCCTGCTGGCTCAAATTCAAAGGCGGCAAAGGCATCGCGACGACGACCGGCGTTTATCTCGCGCTCGCGCCGTGGGCGGTTCTAATCGGGCTGGTGGTTTTCCTTTTGGCCATTTTGGTGACGCGCTACGTTTCGGTTGGCTCCATCGCGGCGGCGATTGCCTTGCCGCTGACAATTTGTTTGACTCAAAATGGATGGCTGCTCGATGTCGTGACGATTGCGCTCGCCGCTCTGGCGATTTACAAACACAAAGGCAACATTCAACGTCTGCGCAACGGAACGGAAAACCGCATCACGTTCAAAAAAAAGGATTCGCCATGAAGACAACGATTCTGGGTTCGGGCGCGTGGGGAACGGCGCTGGCCCGACTTTTATGCGCGGGCAAAAATGAAGTCACGTTGTGGGGACACGACGCGGTGCACCTAGACGATTTGCGGAAAACCGGGCGCAACGAGCGTTATCTGCCGGGCATCGAACTGCCGCGCGAAGTGAAATTTGAAATAGAATTGCCGCGCGCGATTGTGTCCGCAGATTTAATTGTCGTCGCCGTTCCGTCCAAGGCGTTTCGCGAAGTGACGAAATCGCTCGCAGATTTTTCTGGCATCGTCGTCAGCGTCACGAAGGGCATCGAATATCACACGGGACTGACGATGTGCGGTGTGCTGGCGCAAACCGCGCCGCGCGCAAAAATCGCCGCGCTGTCCGGGCCGACGCTTGCGCTCGAAGTCGCGCGCGGAATTCCAACGGCGATTGTCGCCGCGAGCGAATGCGCGGAAACGGTCGCCGCCGTGCAAAAACTTTTTCATCGCCCGGCGTTCCGTGTTTATACGAGCAGTGATTTGATCGGCGTCGAACTCGGCGGCGCGCTGAAAAATGTCGTCGCGATCGCGGCGGGCGCGTGCGACGGCTTGGGCTTCGGCGACAATTCCAAAGCCGCGCTCGTGACGCGCGCGCTGGTGGAAGTGCGGCGGCTCGGCGTGGCGTGCGGCGCGCAAGCGGAGACGTTTTCCGGCTTGAGCGGCCTCGGCGATTTGATGGTGACGTGTTTTTCCCGGTTGAGCCGCAACCGAGGTTTTGGCGAGCGGCTGGGTCGCGGCGAAAAAGTCGCGGCGATTCTCGCGAGTACGATTTCGGTGGCGGAAGGTTATCCGACGGCACGGTCGGCGTTTGAACTGGCGCGCAAATTGAAAATTGAAACGCCGATCATTGACGAGGTTCACGCGGCGCTTTACGAAGGAAAAAATCCGGCCAAGGCGTTGCAGGATTTGACGGCGCGGGAACTAAAAGCTGAAGATTGATTGGAGCGTGATTCGTGAATCGTTGCATCTGGCGCGCGCGACACGATTCACAATTTAACGATGCAACGATTCACGAATCCAACGCTTTTTTAATCAGCTTCAACAATTGCGCGTGCGACTCGACGGATTTGAATTGCGGAAATTGCTGCTTCACATTTTCCGGCGCATGAATCAGGAAGCCGACGTTCGCTTCGCCCAACATTCCGGTGTCGTTGAATGAATCACCGGCGGCGACGACATGATAATTCAGCGACTTGAACGCGGCGACGGCTTTTTTCTTCTGGTCGGGTACTCGCAATTTGTAATCCACGATGCGGTCGTTTTCGACGACGAGTTTGTGGCAAAAAAGCGTCGGCCAGTTTAATTGGAGAATCAGCGGCGCGGCGAATTGCTCGAACGTGTCGGACAAAATGATGACTTGCGTGAGCGTGCGGAGTTCGTCGAGAAATTTTTTGGCGCCATTAAGTAGTTTCAAAGTGCCGATGACGTTTTGGATGTCCGACAATTTGATTCCGTGCCGGTCGAGAATCGCGATGCGATAGCGCATGAGCTTGTCGTAATCCGGTTCGTCGCGCGTGGTGCGGCGCAGTTCGGGAATTTTTGTCTGCTCGGCGACGGCGATCCAGATTTCCGGCGTCAGGACGCCTTCCATGTCCAAGGTCACGATGGATTGTTTCACGCGCGGGAGTTTTCCAAAATTATTTGCGCGTGTCGAGCGGTTCGCGGATTTTCAATTCAGGATGCGCGGCGAGAATTTGACTCAGCGCGTCCTTGGCCTTCGGAAAATCCGGGCGATCCTTCAGCGCGGTTGTGAAACAACGGACGGCATCTTTCAACTTATCGTGTTGCGAAAAAAATGTGCCGAGGTCGAATTGCACGTCCGCGTCGCGCGGGTCAAGCTGCGCGGCGGCTTCTAGGTGTTGGAAGCCTTCGTCGGACCGACCGTGTTCCAGCAAACTGATGGCAAGACTGAACTGGCTCTGCGGAAAACGCGGCTCGATCCGCACCGCTTCAAAGTAAAGCGCCAGCGCCCGGTCTTTCTGGCCGGCGATGTCAAAAGCCCCGCCCAGACAGTTATCAGCGACGTAATTGTCCGTGGTCACGGAAAAGCCGGACTCAGGCACACCCGTAGCCGGATCTAGAAGGCCTACATCGTGCTGCGTGACGCCGGTAAAATCGAGGGTGATACCGCCGGCCAGAATCTTGCCGTCCGGCTGGATGGCGAGGGCCTTGATGCCCGCGGTCGAATTGGTC
>CAXUBD010000075.1:10209-10571 GCA_964249225.1 uncultured Verrucomicrobiota bacterium
GCAAAAATAAGCTGATGCCGTTCGGCCAGTAAGTCAGTTGGGTTGAAGTGACCACCAGACAACCGGCGAGCGCGGCAACGCCGAGCAGCGGCAGCAATTTTCTTTTGTCCGGCCACCAATTATTAAAAAGATCGTTCAAGCCCCAAACCACGATGATAAAAAGTCCGATGCTCGGAATATACATATAGCGATCCGCCATGGATTGCGCGCCGACTTGCACGACGCCGATGGTCGGAACGAGCGTTCCAAAAAACCAGAACCAGCCGACGACTAGATAAGGATTTTTTTTTGCCCGATAAACGAACAGCGCCGACCAGATCACGAGCAGCAGCGCCGTGCCGATGACAAAAATCGCCGGCCAA
>CAXUBD010000075.1:10623-10886 GCA_964249225.1 uncultured Verrucomicrobiota bacterium
GAGCATACGTAATTAAAACGCTTTCCGCGCGCGAAAAAACCGAAACCGGACTGACCGCGCCGTTGGTTTTTTGAACGAGATACGTCACGAGACTGCCGGCGAAGGACAGCGCGAAAAAAGGAATTTTTTCCAATATAAGCCGGGAAAAAATCGTAAATCTTAAATCATAAATAGTAAATGTTTGGTGATGCCAGAAATCCATCAGCTATAAAATATACGGCAGCGTCACGACCATCGGCTTGGACATCAGGCCGCACGCGAAC
>CAXUBD010000076.1:0-7327 GCA_964249225.1 uncultured Verrucomicrobiota bacterium
CCCAACGCCCATACACTGGTCATGGGCGGCTTAGTAAAAGACAACCCCAATGCGACTTATACCAAAGTGCCGCTTTTAGGCGACATTCCCGGCTTGGGCTGGGCTTTCCGCAGCGAAAATAAATCACTGGATAAAGATAATCTGCTAATCTTCATCACGCCGACCATCGTGAAAGATTCGGATTATAGTCCCATGACGACCGATTTTTTAAAATCGCAGCCTGTCACCATCAAACCTCCAATGGATGTGCATAATAAATGGGACAGTTCCATGCCCAAAAAAGACTGGAGCAATCCCGATCCGACGGATAGCGACTATATGAAGTCGAAGTCATCGTTTTCAATCAGCACTCCGCCCAACCAATGATCCAATTGTAGTTTCAGCGGTTAAACACAATCAAAGTTGTTTTTATGAAAAACCCGACACCCGAACATTTCCGGCAGGCCTTTGGGCAGGCATCTTCTAAAATCAGATGGGCCAGTGCGATCGTCTCATTTGCAATTTTGCTGACGACTGCCCAAGCGGCCGACGCCACGACCGTAAGCTGGGTGAGCGGCGGCATCAACAATCCCAAATTCCCCACGGGTGCTGGTTATGCGGATGGTGTCACTGACAATGGTGCGCAATACCATACGCCATGCGGTATCGCTTTTGACAATTCTGGCAACTATCTCTTTGTGGCTGACCGGGACAATAATGCGATTCGTTATCTCGACCTCGGAGCAGATCAGACTTGGACGTTCGGAATCGTAGCAACCAACTTGATCAACCAGCCGATTGGCGTGGCAGTTGATAGCTCGCTGAATGTCTTTGTTCTCAACCGTGGCAAGGGCACAAACGGCACGGTAGTAGAATTCAATAATTTCGCGGAACCGCTGGCGACCAATGCGACGGCATTGACGAATGCAGGCGGAATCGCACTGGATGGCGCTGGCAATATTTACGTGACCGCCAGCAATATCGTATATCGTATTTCTGGCACCACCAAAACCATCATTACCACGATCACCAATGCAGGCGCCTCATTGCAGGGCATAGTTGTAAAAAAAGCTGGGGCAACCGCTGGATTGCTTGCCGTTTGCGATGCCGGGCGCAATGGCATTTATCTGATCAATCCGGCAACGGGAATCGTCACCACAAATGCAGGGTTTCATGGCGTTGGTGATTTCACGACTAATGGGAACAATGTCGCTTCAAGTGCAAGCGCTAAATTTAATCAGCCGATGAACGTGACCGAAGCGGGCGATGGAACCCTGATTGTCAGTGACTATGGCAACAACCGCATCAAGGTTGTTCTAGCCAGTGGGGTAGTAACTAATCTCTATGGCATTACTTCCCAATATTGGAGCGGCACCTACAAAGGATTTAGCGGTGGAACTTCTGGTACGGATAGCGGACTCGCCGAAACCCCTCAAGTGCCCGATTCAAAAGTGCCCAATGCCAGCGCGCGTTTGCCCTTTGGTGTTTCCTTCTCGCCCGACGGCACCATTTATACTACGGAAGATTATTATCACATCATCCCTCAAGTGACTGGATCGGGATTGCAGGCACCACCGCCCTCACCACCTGCCCCGCCCACAGGCCTCATCGCAACGACGAACTTTGGACAAGTAACTTTGACGTGGACGGCGGTTTTTGGCACGACGAATTACAACGTCAAACGCTCCCCGTCCAGCGGTGGACCTTACACCATCATTGCCACTACGACCGGCACAACTTACACCGATACGAATGTCATCAACGGGACGACGTATTACTATGTTGTTTCAGCCGTGAATACCGGTGGCGAAGGTGCAAACTCTCTCGAAGTAACCGCCACGCCGCCCATACCACCGCCCGCGACTCCCATCATCGGCTGGTTCGATTATGAAGGCAATAATCAGACCGGCTTTTTCACCGTCCTCCATCCAGTCAGCGGTGCCAATACGTATACTGCCAACAACGATTTGCTCATCGCCATTAATCCGACCGCCAGCGGACTCGCGACCTATTACCTCACCACCAACGGGCCGCAGCCGGTTTTGGCTGTTCCCAATTCGACGAATGGAAGCACTCCGCCTTTTTATCGGGATGGCCTGGCGTTCGCACAATCTCTATCCGTGACGATTGTACCGGACTTGGTGATCAAAGCCGTCAATGTGGGATCCGGAGGCAGTAGCGCGGTTACCACGGCCGAGTTCCTGTTCCAAGCCGGAAATCCGATTATTACGGGGAATAATGCCGCGCAATTCACGGTCAGCGACGTTACCAGCAACGTCGTATTTTGGTATACCACGGATGGCACCACTCCGACTAACGCATCACCGAGCATCGGGCCAATCGCTTTCACCAATGGCAATCCGGTGACACTTTCCATTAATGCGACCACTAACACTATTTTCCAGATCCGCGCTTTCCGCAACGGTTATCAGCCCAGCGGTGTGACGCCCGAAATATTTTCGCCAACCAATTTTGTACCGAACAGCATCAGTTTTGGTTTTGCTTCGGGTGAAGCTTCCAGTGATTTCGTTGGCGCACCCGGCCAGACTTTTTACGCGCCGGTGACTTTGACGATGTTGCCCGGAACTATGATCTATAGCTTGCAGCTAAATATCACCGTCACTAATGTCGGTCCAGATGCCATAACACCCGGAGCCTTTGATTTTGAATCCATGCTTGAGCAACCCGGCAAGGCAACGAACACTTCGGAAACGGTTTATTATAAAATTCTGCCGTGGATGTATGCCTCCTATGCAACCAATTTGACTTCTACACAACTTGTGACCAACAGTGCCGGACAGGTATTTATTGATTTGGATGCCCCGGATAATTCCGTCAACTTGCTCGGCGTTGGCTGGGTGGAACATTTTGGGAACACAAATCTTTACAACACCTTGTCGCAGGACTTGATTCAGTATTCTCAAGCGCATGACGATCTGTTCCCAAATCCTCAACAACCCAATGGCGTGATCGTTGGTGGTTATGGCTTCCAGATTCCAACCAACGCACAACCCGGCGAACAATATCAAATACAGATTGGACGACCTTCAGCAACTTCGGATGGCGTTGGTGCGCCAGGCTCTTCAGTTTATATCAATGCGCCGGTCAATGGTTCGCTGACAAATGGTGCGATAAACTCGATCAAACTAGTCACTGCCGGCCAGCGCAAATATCTTGTAGGCAACGCCTATCCTTTCAGATGGTTTAATGCCGGCGATTTTGGCAATAACAACCTGCAGAATGCCGATGTGGAACAAGTATTTGAATCTGCCGCGTATGGGTGGAATACTCCTCCGACCAACACTGATTTTTACGACTGCATGGATTCGTCCGGATGTTACGGTGCTTACGACAGTACCGATGGTTATTATACCAATGCCGGGCCTTTACATCTGAGTGATCAACTGGCTCTGTTCGACATCACCGACTCGGCCGCCTTTATTCAGGCCCTAAATACCAATATGTTTGGCGACACCTATTTGGATGTTTCGGATGTCTATGTGACTTATATTCGCTCAATAGATTCTGATCAACGTATTAATTGGATCCAACGTTTCTGGACGAACGGCATCCGCGTAGCAACGATCACCTCCAACTTTTTCAACCCGAGTGTGGTAGTGAAGTCACCATCCGTGGTCAGTAAAGTTCAAACAGCCACTTCCCTCACCAACTGGCCAAAGGTCAATTTCACGGCTGGCGACATCCAAGGCTCAGCCGGGCAAACCGTAACCATTCCGATCACTGCCACTATGTTTGGCAGTTATCCTCTGCGTATGTTGATGCTCAACCTGAATGTCATTCCCTTGGATGGTTCACCCGCGTTGACCACGCAGGTTTCATTCGCACCCAGTTCGGCATTCAGCATCCCGAATTCGTATGACTACATTTCAGATGCACGCGGAAATGGCAACTTCTCCGCCGCTTTATGGCCTGTCACTCCTATTTCTCAAACGCCGGGTTTGACGGGAAGTGTTGTGATTGGCTTCTTGACGGTCACCCTTCCACCCACCGCTAACGCCAATTCCGCCTATGACGTTCATTTCGATCATGCTTCGGCGTCGCCCAACGGACTGGCGTCCTTCGCCAAACAAACTCTAACCGGTCTGGTCACTTTATCCAGCCGCACCAATTCAAGTTATGGCGATGGCATCCCTGATTCCTGGCGGCTGCGCTGGTTCGGCACGACCAATAATTCACTTACCGTTTCTAATGCCGATGCCTGCGGCGACGGAATCAACAATTGGAGCAAATATATTGCTGGCACGGACCCGACCGATCCCAAGGCCTACCCCCACTTGAATACCGCCACCGTTCCATCCGGCGCGACCGCTGCCATCCACTGGCCGACCGTCAGCGGCAAACAATATATAATCCTGCGCTCAAGCAGCCTCTTCTCCGGCAGTTGGTCCGCCATCGCCACCAATACCGGCACTGGCACCGACCTGGAATTTGACGATTCAACTTCCGGCAAAACGCAATTTTACCGCGTTCAGATTCTCCCTTGAATTTTCCATCTCCACAACGGCGCGTTCGCACGAACGCGCCGTTTTTATTTTTCCGCCGCCACCCGCTTCAAATACTCGAAAGAAAAAATTCCCGTCGCGTGTCCGTCGCGCCAGATCGGCTGGATCGCGTAACCGCCCACGCTGTCAAACCGCATCATTTCAAATGCCGCCGCCGATAATTTTTGTTCGGGATTTTTATACAGGTTGCCCAGGATGTCCGTCTCGCCTTGGCAGCCCGCGCACGGGCAGGCGCGGCGCAACCGTTCCAGCGGGATAAAACTTTCTCCGCCGTCGTGCCATTTGATCGCAAGTTCGTCACCGACGTGCTGGATGTCTTTGGGCCGCATGAAGGTGAAATTATCTTTTGCGCCGGCCAAAACGTCCACGACTTTGTTTGACTCAAAATTTTGCCGCGCTAACCTGTTTTTCCGGTGAAAGCCAATGAACCCACGCCGCAAACCCGCTGGCGCAAGCCGGCGGGGCAGGCTTCGCTGATGGAGGTCAACCGCAGCGTTCTCGTTCCCAAGACGGCTTCGTTCTGGCGCAAGCTGTTCGCTTTTTCCGGCCCGGGTTTTCTCGTGGCCGTCGGTTACATGGATCCGGGCAACTGGGCGACCGATCTGGCGGGCGGCGCGCAATTTGGCTACACGCTTTTGAGCGTCATCCTGATTTCAAACTTGATGGCGATTCTGCTCCAGCATTTGTCCGTCAAACTCGGCGTCGCCACCGGACGCGATCTGGCGCAGGCCTGCCGCGATCATTATTCGACGCCGACGGTTTGGTTTCTGTGGGTCCTTTGCGAAATCGCCATCGCCGCGTGTGATTTGGCGGAAGTCATCGGTTCGGCCATCGCGTTGCAACTTCTCTTCGGCATCCCGCTCGTCTGGGGTTGCGTCATCACCTCGCTCGACGTGCTGGCCGTGTTATATTTACAGAACAAAGGGTTTCGCTATATCGAAGCCTTGGTCGTCACATTGATCGCGACCATCGGCGGTTGTTTCGCCGCCGAACTTTTTTTTTCCAAACCCGGATTCGCCGGTATCCTGCTGGGTTTCGTTCCCTGTTCCCAGATCATCACGAACCAAAACATGCTCTACGTCAGCATCGGCATCATTGGTGCGACGGTGATGCCGCATAATTTGTATCTGCATTCTTCAATTGTTCAGACGCGCAAATATGAACAAAACGCCGGCGGCAAACGCGAAGCGATTAAATTCGCCACGATTGATTCCACGGTCGCGCTGATGTTCGCACTGTTCATCAATGGCGCGATCCTCATTCTCGCAGCCTCGGCGTTTCATTGGTCAGGCCACAAAGATGTCGCGGCGATACAGGACGCCTACAAATTATTAAGCCCGATGCTCGGCGTCGGCGTCGCAAGTATTTTGTTCGCCGTCGCGCTGCTGGCGTCCGGCCAAAATTCCACGCTCACCGGCACGCTCGCCGGGCAAATCGTCATGGAAGGTTTCATTAACATCCGGCTGCGTCCGTGGCTGCGTCGGCTCATCACCCGGCTCATCGCGATTGTTCCCGCCATTGGCGTCATCGGGTTTTTCGGCGAAAGCAAAACGACGCAATTGCTCGTCGCCAGCCAAGTCGTGCTGTCCATGCAACTCGGCTTTGCCATCTGGCCGTTGATGCGTTTCACCGGCGAAAAATCCAAGATGGGCGAATTCGTCAATCCACGCTGGATCAAAATTCTCGGCTGGACGACGGCGGCGATTATCATTGTCCTCAACGTCAAACTGCTTTTTGATACGTTCATGCCCGCCGCCGTTTTGAAAATGTTTTACGGTCATCTCGGCTTGCCGCTGGCGACGCAACCATGAAATTTTATGTATAAAAAAATTCTCGTTGCGCTCGAAAACAGCCCGGCGGATAAAACCATGCTGCCGCAGATCGCGCAGCTTGCCCAAATCCTCGGCTCCGAACTGTTGCTGCTGCACGTCGCCGACGGCTGGGGCGCGCGGAATTTCAATCAGCTCAAACTTCGTGAATCCGACGAGATGAAAGACGACCGCGCGTATCTGGAAAAAATCGCCGCCGGTTTGAGCGAGAAAGGATTTTCCGTTTCGACCAGGCTCGCGCTGGGCAGCCCGCCCGCCGAAATCTTGAAGGTCGCCGAAGCCGAGCATTGCAACCTGATCGCCATGACCAGCCACGGCCATCGTTTTCTCGGCGATATTTTTCACGGCAGCACCATCACCGAAGTCCGCCACCGCACGCACATCCCGATTTTCCTCGTGCGGGCCGAGAAGAAATAACGTGGCGCAGTTTCCGGCCTGCGAAATCTGAAATAAAAAAAATGCGGCGGGATACCTGCGCTACTTTAACTGCGAATCTTCCGCCCGCTCGACAAAGTGCAGCAGATTGCCTTCGAGGTCGGCAAAATACTGCACCCGCCCGCCGCCCGCCGCCGGGCCGGGTTCTTTCGTGAAGACCACGCCACGCCTGATCAATTCCGCCTTCGCCGCGTCCAGCGAGTCCACGCGCAACGCAAGATGACGAAAACCCGCGAGCTGATTATTGTCGCGCGCGGGCAATGGCGCTTTGGCCGCATAAATTTCCAGCCAGCCGCCGCCGGGAAACGCGACCAGATATGCCGGCGGATTCTCGCCGTTGTCCCAGATCGTGCGCGCGCCCAACACCCGTTCATACCAGTCTTTCAAGGCGACCGGATCGGCGGCGGGAATGCCAATATGTTCAAGGATAATTTTAATGCCGGAATTAAAAATCAAAAGTCACCGGTTAAAAATCAAAATCATGTGTTAATTTCAGCTTCACTCGGCCGCACGGCTGTTTATCATGCCGACCACGGGCACCAAGCTCTATCGATTCGAGAA
>CAXUBD010000076.1:7337-8051 GCA_964249225.1 uncultured Verrucomicrobiota bacterium
CCGGCTGTTTATCATGCCTCGATTATTTATGAATCCCGAATTTTTCTTGAAGCAACGCCTCATCTGCGTCGCGGTCATTGACAAAGCTGAAGATGCCGTCCCCTTGGCCAAAGCGCTGCTCGCGGGCGGATTGAACGTCATTGAAGTCACGTTTCGCACGGCGGGCGCTGCGGATTGTATCGCGCGCATCCGCGAACGCGTTCCGCAAATGCTCGTCGGCGCGGGAACGTTGCTGACGGCGGAGCAGGTGAAGCAGGCCATCGGCGCGGGCGCGCAATTCGGCGTGTCGCCCGGCTTGAGCGAATCCGTTTCGACGGCGGCGCAGCAAAATGATTTCCCGCTTTTTCCCGGCGTCATCACGCCGACGGAAATCATGCGCGCGCTGGAACTTGGCTGGAAAAATTTGAAATTTTTTCCGGCGGAAACTTTTGGCGGCGTGAATGCGTTGAAAGCGCTCATTGGCCCGTTCGGTCACACGGGCGTGAAATTTATTCCGACGGGCGGTATTATGGCGGCAACGCTGCCGAATTATCTGGCTATTCCACAAGTCGCAGCGATCGGCGGTTCGTGGATGGCCGAGCGCAAACTGGTTGCAGAAAAAAATTGGAAACAAATTACATCGCTGACAAGTGAAGCGATGAAAATTATTGCGGCGGCGAAATGAATTTGGGAGGAACGCCGTGTCGGCGTCCCATAATTTTTTACGGAAGCCCA
>CAXUBD010000076.1:8061-10884 GCA_964249225.1 uncultured Verrucomicrobiota bacterium
GAAGCAAACAAAGAGCCTTCGTTCACTTTGTTACCTTCTGTTGAGAATTTAATTCCCTACCGTCACTTGCAGCGGCTGGTCGCGGCACGAGACAAAATGAGTGACATAATCGATCCACGCGGCAGCATTCGAAAAATCTCCACTCTCGCTCCAGCCCGCGCCGAAATAATAAACAAACGGCTTGCCGATTTCCGCATTTGCAATCGCGAGTTGATTGCGCAGCGCAGGCTGGCCTTCGGTCATTGTTTTTGTCGGCGGCTCAAATTTTTCAGCGGGCAGGTTTGGATTGTCGTTCGTGAACAGCGTGACGCTGTCTTTCGGCAAAATAATTGCCGTGCCGATGACGCCTTTGGCAAAATCCTGCGGTTGCCAGTAAGTCATCCAGCCTTCAGTTTGATTTTGCACGACGAGGCCTTTGTCAGTGCTGGTTTTCCATTGACCGATATACCAAAGCGGACCTGCTTCCTCTTTTTTAATTGCCAAAATCACATTTTCCCCCGGCCGTTCCGCCAATCCAACGCCGATTTGCAACGGCGATTTGTCATCGCTGGTGAAAGTGCTTTCAACGCGGCTCAAGTTGGAACCGGCATCAATGCTGATGCGTTTCGTCTCGGAAATTTTCCGTCCGCCCGCGTCCCACGCGTCGTAAGTCAGTTCAAATTCCGAACGGATCGGGCCGGTCGTGATGATTTTCCATGTGCGCCAGTTTTCGGAGACGTAAAGTTTTCCGTCCTGCCAGATTCCCAGCCCGCCGTCGCCGCGCGTTTTGCCGACTTTGAAATCGTCCTGCGCCGCGCCGTTCGTCTCGAACAGTTTCATCGTGCCATACATCTGGTTGATGACGAGCGCGCGCGTGCGCTTGACCCAGACATCAATGCCGCTGCTGGTGAGCGGCTCGGCCGGCCACGTTTCCAGCGCCGGGCCATACATGCGGTGCGCGATGCGGTCGCTTTCCCAAGCAAAATCGTCGTGACGTTCGGAAACGTAACGCGCAAAAGTTTTTACAATCGGCGGCGGAATTGCGGCCAATGCGCTTGCGTCCAAAATATAAAATGTTTTTGTTTCGTGCGGCGCAAGGTCAACTTGGAAAAGTAATTTGTCGGGTCTTTCCAGAGTTCCATGCCCCGAAGAATAAACTTGCGAATCTAAAACACGTGATGAAAGGCTGTCCATTACAACTAAATTGGTTAAATTTAGTCCTCGTGTTTGATCCAAATCAAATTCAACAGTTTCACAATCGCGACGAAAACCTGCCGGATTTTTCACTTTTATCGAATATGGCGACGAAATAAATGGAAACATATTGGGTAATGGTGCAGGAGCAATGCTGTAAACTTTGCTTGCAGAGTCTTGTGTGATTTGTAAGCCGCAATTAGCCAATATCATTTGGAGAGCTTGGCTTGCGTTGAGATGAGACCAAAAAACCGTTATGAGTGGTTCTTGTGTGACGTTTCCGTTTTTGTCAGCGCTACCATAATTAGTTTTGGAATCAAAAGTGTATTTGATTTTTGATTCTTCTGCCAAAACCTCGACTACCCTGGTTAATGGAACATATTCCAACATAATTACCGGCACTGGAGGGTTAGTTGTAATTTTATCGTTTGGAATTTTTGGAATTTCCAAAACCGCCATGCGATAAACCTCGCTGCCCGCGAGCAAGAATGCGCCGGTGCCGTAAACCTCCGTGGAATCGTCCGCGAATTTTTTCGGATCAGCGCCGACAGGTTGAACGTGCGTCAATTTTCCATCCGCGTCCACGCAGGCGACGAGCGCAGTCCACGCCTTGCGGACCGCCGGTTCAAATTTCGCGCGGTCGAGCAAACCTTGATTCACGCCCCACGCCAGCGCGTAGGTGTAAAAACCCGAGCCGCTGGTTTCCTTGAGCGGATAACTTTCCGGGTCGAGCAAACTCGCGCGCCAGAGTCCGTCCGGCTGCTGGCACGAAAGAATTTTTTCGGCCATTTCTTTGAAAAGATTTTCAAAGCGCGGACGGTCGGGAGAATTCATCGGCAGAAATTGCAGCACGCGCACGAGGCCGCCCATGACCCAGCCGTTGCCGCGACCCCAGAAAACTTTCTGCCCGTTCGCCTCGCGCTTGTTGAAATAAGTGCTGTCGCGGAAAAATAAATGTTCATTCTTGTCATAAAGAAAATCCGTAGTTCGCCACCAATTCGTCACGGCGAAGTTCAAATATTTTTCATCAGCCGTCGCGGCATACAAACGCACCCACGCGGGCGGTGCCATGAAAAGTGAATCACACCACGACCAGAGTTCGGAAGCTTTGCCGTGCGGCTGGCTGAAATCCAGATTTGTCGCGTCGGACGGATGGGACAGGATGAAATCAAAATGTTCACGCAACGGCGCGATCATTTTGGGATCGCGATAAAGCAGATAAAGTTCCGCATACGTCTGGCCAACGGCTTGATCGTCGGCGTGATATGCGCGCGCGCCGGATTTCCATTCGTTGGTCTCGCTCATCGCGAGCATGGCCTTGCGGTATTTGGCGTCGCCGGAAATTCCCGCGAGCGCCATCATGCCCGCGTCGCCCGCACCCTGCGTCCAGTCGGTCGGTTTATGCGCGGAAGGATTTGCCAGTTGCCAGTCGGCGACGCGCTGCATGACGCCGAGGACAGATTGCGGCGTGAGGTCGGAAGCATTGGTCTGCGCGCGCAGTTGAAAATTGGCGGCGAAAAAAATCGTGGCGGCGACCAGAAGATGGCGGCAGAAAAGTGGTTTCATGATTGGAATTTTTAACGTCCCAGCCAGCCACCGTCAATGTTGAGAATCGCGCCGTTGAAATAATCCGAATCCGCCGACGCGAGA
>CAXUBD010000077.1:0-10189 GCA_964249225.1 uncultured Verrucomicrobiota bacterium
GACCAGCCCCGACCCCATGACCGCGACCAGTTGGACGGTGCAACCCGGCGTGACCAAATCCAGCACCGCGATCACCGGACTGCCCACCGGCACGCGCCAATGGGTGCGCGTCCGTTCCGTGGGCAGCGCCGGACCCGGCGCCTGGAGCGACCCCGCCACGAAAATCGTGCCGTGAGAAATTAAAACAACACAAGCGGCCTTCGGAAACGGAGGCCGTTTTTTTTTGCGCTGAAGGCGCTACGGAAATTAGCCCAGGGTTGGAGCGAAGCGACTACCCTGGGTAATTTCACAAAAACATTTCTAACCCTGAAGGGGTTATAGAAATTCCAGCGCTTGCCCGCGCCATGCTCCGTGTTTAATCTCCTGCCACCGAAATGGAAAACGAACTGAAACAATTCGAGAAATACCTGCTCGACCCCGGCACCGAGAACGCCAAAGACCATTTCGTCTTCCCGCTATTCCAAAAATTGTTTCCCGGCAAATTAAAAAAGCAATCCGATGCCGAAGGTGCGGACATCTACATTGAAGGCAAGCTGCTGGTTGAACTCAAATCCGATGCCGATGATTTTATCGCCGGGTTTTATCAGGGACTGCATTACGCCAAGCTCGGTCTCGCTTTTTCCGCCGTCTGTGTCGTGGCGCAAAAGTTTGTTGCCATTTGGAAAATAAACAGCATCCCGGATTTCGCCAAAAAACTCTCGGCGGAGGCGGATGTCACGAAAGCTCCAAACGACATTGGCGTCAAAAATGCCCGCGCCACCTCGAAGGCGCAAAAAGCCGAGATTCTCAAAGCCGCCATCTTCAAGCTTGATGCCACCGACCTTGAAGGCTTGTTCCAAAAGAACAACGACACTGAACTGTATGCGTTTGTCCAAATGCTAAAAAATCTGGATGCCGAGCGCGTCCAGATCAACCGCCATAATTTTATAGACCACATCGCCCAGCTTGAGAAGTTTTTCGGCGACCACATGGACGCCATCCATTGCTTCTACGCCATCGTCGGTTTCTGGGATGTAACTTGCACCGTGGCTACTGACGAATCAGATGAAGTCAGCGTGGTTGGAAAAAGAGGTTCAAAGGTCAGCGAAAAATTAAAAATCAAACCCAAGTTCCACGCGGAGTTCAAAAAGTTCGTCTAACGAAGGCTCCGGCCTCACCGTGGATTATTATTTCAGCCGGTTCGATGAAGTCATCACCCGCATCAAGCCGGAATACGCCAAGCAGCACGGCATATTTTTCACCGACAACAATCTCAGCAAGTTCGCCCTTTGGTTCGTCCACGAATATTTCGAGAAAAGATTGAGCGACAAATATATCGTGCTCGATCCCGCTGGCGGCTCTGGAAACCTCGTCACCAGTTGGCGCGGCCACCTTAAGCGCAAGATCATTTCTGAATTGCAGCCCGACCTGCTCAAGACCATCGAGCGCCGCATGAAACTCGACCCCGACCAGCTTGACGGCGGCTTCACCATCATCCCCAAAACCAGCAAGAACGAGGGCTTGAACTTTCTCGACAAGTCGGCGGAGAAATACTTGAACTGCCTGATGAACGAATTGAAGGAGCAAAACTTCAAGTTCGACAAGCCGATTGCCTTCCTGCTGAACCCGCCCTACAAAAACACGGATGAAAACGAGGAAGTGCGCGATGCCGTGGAAGCGGCCTACGCGATTGACCCGTCCATTCTGGAACTGACGGGCAACGATGCTGGCCGGGAACGCTATCTCGCCTTTCTCGGCCAGATCATCAACATCGCCCGCGTGCAAATGGGTGACAAGCAATCCACAGAGTTGAATTTCGACAACGTCCCGCTGCCTGCGCCGCTGGATAAAACGAAAGTGGAAACGCCGCTGATTCTAATTTTCACACCAACGCCTTGGCTAATTCCAAGACCAACTTTTATTGATTTCAGAAAAGCCTTCGACACCTATTTCAAATTTGAAACCGGCTTCATCATTCTCGGAAGTGAGTTTTTTAAGATAAAAGGTCGCTTTCCGATTTCGTTCACCATTTGGAGTTACCAGCGCAATGCGAAGGGAAATAAGAATAAAATTGTCCTGCGTGACTTGACGCATTTGCAGCAAGATGATTTGGCAATCAACTGGAATCAAGGCGTCGGCAATCTGGAAACCACTTTGAGGGGCATCATTAAAGGCGTAAAGATGGTAAATTTTTCCTCTGCAAAAGAATCGACAAAAGATTTGTGTGGGTTGCAGATGTATGATTTCAAACGCGATCCCACCGACAAGGAAACAAAGTCAGGTTCTCTATTTGGCGGATTGCCAAAAACCGATCCTCGTCGAGAAAATAAAAAAACTTACGGACACAGCGATGGTCGTTTCCTCGGGTTCATGGACGATAATACGCCGGTTCGGGTTCGTCAGGATGCTTACAATCGGATGTCAGATAAACCCGACAGACTTTGGTGTAAGTTAGAAAGCACACTGGTAAATTCTAATTTGTTGCGAATTCATAGCGGGCCAACTGACAACCGTTCCTATTGCGCTCTGGATTACAAATCAGCCGCCGTTCTCTTGGAATGGTATTCAATAGCAAAGGCTGTCAATGGGCGTTATCCGATTTGGGCAAATCAATTCGACGTTTGGAAGCCAAAGATTCCGGCGGAAAAGGAGAAAGCATTTCATTCACTCTGTTTAGCTTTTGCTTTGGCGGATAATCGCTGCGTGGTCACGAAGTTTGAAAAAGACAATCCCGTGGCCGGCGCGCCCGAAGTGTTGGTGGACAATCCGCTCTGTCCCGGCAACAAGGAATCCTTCTGGTCCACCACGCTCGTCCGCGAGATTGTGGCCAGCCCCGTGCTGGCCGGTGAACTGGTGGCGCTGGTCAAGCAGCTCTACAAAAAGTGGAATCAGAATTACACCAAGGGCCAGTTCCAATACAGCGTGGGACTGCAAGACGAGCCGTATTTCAAATACTTCGACTACAAAGATTTTGTGACGCCGCATTCCGGCCTCGTCCAAATCCGCAAATACGCGGAAATCCACAACGCCACCGACCTGCTGGAACTTTTCGAGAAAATCTCCGCCAAGACCAAGGAAGTGCGCGAGGAGATTTACCGGCTGCTGGTGGAAGAGTTTAATTATTTCGAGTGAACGAAATTTTGCGGATTCGCTGCAACCCTTTCAGGGTTGAAATAATTTTGGACGTGAACCCAGGGTAGTCGCTGCGCTCCAACCCTGGGCTAATTTCCGTTACGCCTTCAGCGTATTTGAATTTGCGTTAGCGTGTTGTAGCGGTGCCAATGCGGGTTTATTAAACAGGGAAGGCGGGAAACGAGGAACGAAGTTTTCCTGATTTCATGCTTTCCTTATTCGTTGAAGTTTTTCCTTTTTGCCCGCGAGCCGAAAATTGACACCTGCATGATGCGCCTCTAGCCTTTGGCGATGTCGAAACTTCCGTTTGAACTGTTCCTCGCGCTGCGTTATCTGCGGCCCAAGCGGACGTTTGTTTCCATCATCACGCTCATCTCCATTCTCGGCGTCGCGCTCGGCGTCGCGGTTTTGATCATTGTCATCAGCGTGATGAGCGGGTTCGACCATGATTTGCGCGAAAAAATCCTCGGCTTCAACGCGCACCTCACCGTCACGCAGGCGGGCCGGACGATGCCGGATTACGCGCGTGTGGCGAATGTCATCGCATCAAATAAAAATGTCATCGGCGTCTCGCCATTCGTGATCGGGCCGGTGCTGGTCGAGACGCAGGGCGACTCGAATCATCCCGCGTTGCAGGATGCGCCGTTGTTGCGCGGCGTTGACCCGCTGACCGAAAGCAAAGTCAGCCGTCTGCCAAGTTACATCATTGACGGAAAATTCGATGTGAGCGGACGCGGCCTGTTCGTGGGCATTGATTTCGCAAACAATCTGCAACTGCGAGTCGGCGATCATCTTTCCATTTATTCCGCGCACGAAATTAAAAAAATGAAAACCGCGCGTGACAGCAAGCAGGACGAGGCGATTTTGCCGGACGACTACGAAGTGCGTGGAATTTTTGACACCGGCTATTACGAGTATAACGCGCGCTTTGTCGTGACGTCTTTGGAGAACGCGCAGGATTTGTATGACCTTGACGATTCCGTTCACGGCCTGTTCGTGATGCTCAACGATCCGTATCAGGCGGCGCTGGTGAAAGGGCAGTTGGAAAAATCGCTCGGCAACGATTTCTATGTCTCGACGTGGATGAAACAAAGCTCCGGCATTCTAAACGCGCTTGTCGTGGAAAAAAATGTCATGTTTATCCTGCTGCTTTGTATTGTTGCGGTCGCGGCACTTTGTATTTTAAGCGCGCAAATTACCTTCGTCATAAAAAAAACGCGCGAGATCGGGATGTTGAAAGCGCTCGGCGCAACGAAACTGCAAATCTCCAACATTTTTCTTTTTCAAAACGCCATCATCGGCGTCATCGGCGTCGCGTCCGGTTTCGGCTTGGGAATGCTCGCGGTGAATTATCGCAATGAATTTTTGCATTTCATGCGCAGCGCGACGGGCTGGGAATTGTTTCCCGCGTCAATTTATGGCTTTGGCGAATTGCCCGCTATCATTGTGCCGCACGATGTTGCGGTTATTTGCGGCAGTTCATTTCTTATCATTTGCATTATTGGCGGAATATTGCCCGCAATTATCGCTGCCTTATTGAAACCCGTGGAGGCGCTGCGTTATGAATGAACCGCTTTTATCCGCGCGCGGGCTGAAAAAAACTTACGCCATCGGCAGCCGCACGCTCGAAGTGCTGCGCGGCGTGGACGTGGAAATCGCGCGCGGCGATTTCGTGGCGCTGCGCGGCGCGTCTGGCACGGGCAAAAGCACGCTGCTGCATTTGATCGGCGGGCTCGATTCGCCGAACGCTGGCGAAATTATTTTTCGCGTCAAAAAAATTTCCGAATTTTCTTAAATCAAGATGACAAATTTTAGCAACCGCAGCGTCGGTTTTGTTTTTCAAGCGTATCATCTGCTGCCGGAACTCACCGCGCTGGAAAATGTCTGCCTTTCCGCGCGCATCGCGCGGATTTCCGCCGGTGACGCCGCGCAGCGCGCGCGCGAATTGCTCGGTCGCGTCGGGCTGGCGGAGCGCACGGATCACAAGCCGTCCGAACTTTCCGGCGGCGAACAGCAACGCGTCGCCATCGCCCGCGCGCTGGTCAACGAACCGGAATTGCTGCTGGCCGACGAGCCGACGGGCAATCTGGATTCCAAAACCGGCGGCGAAATCATTGAACTTCTCAAAAGCCTGCGTGTCGAAAAGCAGATGACACTGATTATCGCGACGCACGATGCGAAAGTTGCCGCCCACGCGGAACGGGTCATCGAACTGGCCGACGGAAAAATCGTGGACGTAAACGCCCGTTGAAAATGTCATCAAGGAGAAGTAGTTTTAAAAGCCATGCTTGAAGATCGCGATTATATGCGCCAGCCGGAATATCGGGGAACCGCCCGATGGTCGGCGACGACGATTTTGCTCGCTGTGTTCGCGGCGGTGTTTGTCGCTGAAATCGCGGTGTCGCCCATGCCGCGCCTGCTGATTCCCGACAATAAATTTTGCCGCGATTATTTTGCGTTGAGCCTGGATGGTTTGGAACACTGGCGCATCTGGCAGTTGTTGACATATCAGTTCATGCACGCAAGTTTGTGGCACATTTTCGGCAACAGCCTCGCGATTTATTTTTTCGGGCGCGAACTGGAAATCCTGCTGGGCTGGAAAAAATACCTGACGCTGTTTTTCACCAGCGGCGTGGTGGGCGGAATTTTTCAAGTTTTGACCACAAAGTTGTGGCCGCAAATTTTCCCCGATGCAGGAGTTGTGGGCGCTTCGGCTGGCGGGTTTGGATTGATCGCGGCATTCGCGCTGATTTATCCCGACCGGGTTCTGATGCTGCTTTTGTTTTTTGTGATCCCGGTGCGTATGCGGGCTAAAACGCTGCTGATTTTCTCGGCGGTGCTGGCGGTTGCGGGCGTCGTGTTTTCCGAATCCATTTTCGGCGGCAATGTCGCCAACGCCGCGCACATCGGCGGAATGTTGACGGGCATTTTTTACGTGCGGAAAATCATCCAAGGCAACTGGTTTCAATGGAAATCTCCCGCGCGCCGTGAACGTCCGCGCGCATTGGCGGCCATGCCCGCCGGCAAGGGAAAATTCTGGCGTGCCGCCGCGCGCCCGTCTGACGACGAAATCCCCACCGACCAGTTTCTGCAAAAGGAAGTGGACCCGATTCTCGACAAGATTTCCGCGCACGGCATCCAGAGCCTCACCGAACGCGAACGGCAGATCCTCGAAGCCGCGCGCAGGAAGATGAGCGGCTCATGACCGGTGCGCGCCCCGCGCCGGAGATTTCCACCAGAGCCAAAGCCATCGGGATGCTCCTGCTGGCGACGCCGTGCTGGGCGTTGAGCTTTCCCGTGATGAAGGCGCTGTCGCTGGAGCAGCAGAAATTGCTGCCGGGCGGCGGCAGTTGGTTTTTCACCGCGCTCGGCGTGATGATCCGTTTTGGCGTGGCGGGATTGCTTATGCTGCCGCTCCTGTTCCGCGCGGGCCAAAGATTTTCACGGCGCGAAATCGAGCAAGGCATCGTGCTCGCGATCTTCGGCGGCGGCGGAATTTTATTTCAAATGGACGGACTGGCTTACACGGCGGCGTCCACCTCGGCGTTTCTCACGCAAGGCTACACTGTTTTCATTCCGCTGTGGACGCTGGTGTTGGTCGGCGTCGGCGTGCTCGCAGGACTTAATTTGCATTCGTTGAAATTGGGCCGCGGCGAAATGGAGACGATCATCGCCTCGCTGTTTTTCACCGTGCAAATCCTGACGCTCGAAAATCCGCGCTACGCGGCGAACCGGCCGGTGCAATTTTCCATCGTCATGTTCCTGGCGATGGCATTGTTCAGCGCGCCGCTGGTCTGGGCGACGGCACCGGACGCGGCGGCGTGCCTGCGCGCTTATGCGTCGCCCGCCGCGTGCGGTTTCATGGCGGCGCTGATCGTCGTCAGCACGCTGGCCGGCTACCTGATCATGAATCTCTGGCAACGCCGCGTGACCGCGACCGAGGCGGGATTGATTTATTGCATCGAGCCGGTTTGCGCGAGCGTGATGTCGCTGTTTCTGCCCGCGTGGTTTTCCGTCTGGGCGAATATTCATTATCCTGACGAACAACTCACCGCGCTTCTGCTCATCGGCGGCGCATTGGTCACGGCGGCGAACGTGCTGCTGCAATCGCGCTGGCCGGCTGAAAAAGTGTGAAGCGTGAATCGTTGCACCGTTACATTGGCTTGCACGCGGCACGTTTTCCGAGGCAACGATTTAACATTTCAACGATTTAACGATTTGTTTATCATCAACCCATGATTTTACGTTACTCGCGCCCGGAAATGCGCGCCATTTGGACGGACGAAAATAAATTAAAAATCTGGCTGAAAATCGAACTGCTCGCCAGCGAAGCGCTCGTCAAAGAAGGCATCGTGCCGCGCGCTGATTTCGCCAAGATGAAACGCGGCGCGGAAAAATGTTTCGCCGATACGAAAGCGTTGACCGAACGCGCGAAGGAACTGGAAAAAGTTCTAAACCACGATGTCATCGGTTTCACCACCGCCGTCGCCGAGCAGATCAACGACCGTGCAAGCCGCTGGCTACACTTCGGTTTGACGAGCAGCGACATCGGCGACACCGCGTTCGCCGTGCAGATGACGCAGAGCGCGGATATTTTGATCGCCGACGCGAAAAAACTTCTGCCCGTCATCGCGCGACGCGCGCGGGAGCATAAATTCACGCCGTGCATCGGCCGCAGTCACGGCATCCACGGCGAGCCGACGACGTTCGGTTTGAAAATGGCTTTGATGCACGATGAATTTTCCCGCGCGTTCGAACGCCTCGAACGCGCGAGGCAGGTTGTCGCCGTTGGAAAATTAAGCGGCGCGGTCGGCACGAGCGCGCATTTGTCGCCGCGCGTCGAAGAATTTGTGTGCAAAAAACTCGGATTGAAACCCGCGCCCATCGCGACGCAAGTTGTCCAACGCGATCTGCACGCGGAATTCATGAACACGCTCGCGCTCGTCGGCGCGAGCATGGAACGCTGGGCGGTCGAGTTCCGGCATTTGCAGCGCACGGAAGTTCTCGAAGCCGAAGAACCATTCACGAAAGGTCAGAAAGGTTCGAGCGCGATGCCGCACAAGCGCAATCCGATCACGTGGGAAAGATTGACCGGCCTCGCGCGTGTGCTGCGCGGCAACGCCGTCGCCGCGCTGGAAAATGTCGCGTTGTGGCATGAGCGCGACATTTCGCATTCAAGCGTCGAGCGGATAATTTTTCCCGATTCCTGCACGCTGCTGGATTACATGTTCGGACTGCTGACGCGATTGATGGACGGCATCGTTGTCTATCCGGCGAACATGAAAAAAAATCTCGGCCTCTCGCTCGGCATGTGGAATTCGCAGACCGTTTTGCTCGCGCTCATAAAAAAAGGACTGACGCGCGAAGCCGCTTACAAACTCGTGCAAGACGCGGCGATGAAAACGTGGGAAGTCAAACACGCCGGTCGCGACGACGCGGATTTTGTCGAAGTCTTGAAAGCCGAACCGGAAGTCGCAAAACATTTCAAAGCCGGCGAACTGGAAAAACTTTGTTCGTTGGATTTCCATTTCAAGGAAGTGGACAATCGTTTTAAGAAACTCGGACTAAAATAAAATACCATGTATTCGCCCGTTTCAACCCGCTACGACTCGCCCGGTTTTTACCGCCGCTGCGGAAATTCCGGCGTCAAGCTGCCGCTGATTTCGCTCGGCCTCTGGCATAATTTTGGCGCGAAGGATTCCTACGAAAACGCCCGCGCCATCGCGTTGCGCGCGTTTGATCTGGGCATCACCTGCTTTGATCTGGCGAACAATTACGGCCCGCCGGACGGTTCGGCGGAAGAAACCTTCGGAAAAATCTTGCGCGAAGACCTCGGCAAATGGCGCGATGAAATGATCATCACGACAAAGGCCGGTTATTACATGTGGCCGGGGCCGTATGGCGAATGGGGTTCGCGCAAATATCTTTTGTCGTCGCTCGACCAATCGCTCAAGCGGATGGGTTTGGATTATGTGGATATTTTTTATTCGCATCGTCCCGATCCCGACACGCCGCTCGAAGAAACGATGGGCGCGCTCGCGCACGCCGTCCGCAGCGGCAAGGCGCTTTACGCGGGTCTCTCGAATTATCAACCGGCTGAAACAATCCGGGCGGCGAAGCTGCTGCGCGAAATGGGAACGCCCTGTCTCATTCATCAGCCGCGTTACTCGATGCTCGACCGCTGGGTTGAGCCGCAGTTGCTCGCGACGCTGGAAGCGGAAGGCATTGGCGCGACCGTTTTTTCGCCGCTGGCGAAAGGCATTTTGACCGACCGCTATTTCAAAGGCATTCCCGCCGATTCGCGCGCCGGTCACGATCCGAGATTTCTTCGTCCCGCCGACATCACGGACGAAGTTTTATCGAAAACAAAAAAACTGAACGACCTCGCGCAGTCGCGCGGCCAGACGCTCGCGCAAATGGCGCTGGCGTGGGTGTTGCGGCACAAGGTTGTGACGAGCGCGCTCATCGGCGCGAGCAAAGTGCAGCAGGTGGACGATTGCGTGGGCGCGGTGAAGAATTTGAATTTCAGCGCGGAAGAACTGGCGCAGATCGAAAAAATTCTGGCCTAACGCGCGTTGATTTCTTTCCCGCGATACGCCGCCAGAAAATAAATCATCACGCCAACCACCATCGCCGCGAGCGCGCCCCAAAACAGCGGCCAATGAGTTTGGTTCGCCCGCGTGCAGGCGGCGAACCACCAGCCCGTCCCGAGGTAGCCGATGAGGTTGCCGACGCCGCCGTTCAGCAGCGTCAGCAGCGCCTGCGCCCGCGCGCGCCACGCGGCATCAATCCGGTGGTTCAAATAAATCTGCGCGGTGACGAACACCAGCACGAACGACGCGCCGTGCAACGTCACGCCGAGCAGCAGCGAACTTTTTGTGTCCAGCGCGCTTAACGCAAAACGCAAAACGCCGAAGGCCAAGCCGCACGCGAAAATCCATTTCAACCGCCAGTGGTGCAGCAGCCACGCGAGGCTGAACATCGCGATGAGTTCCGTGAACTGCGCGAGGCTCATCCACGCGCTCGTGTGCGTGAAGCCGAGATCGTGCAAGTGGGTCGGCGCATACGGATAAAATGC
>CAXUBD010000077.1:10199-10826 GCA_964249225.1 uncultured Verrucomicrobiota bacterium
GATGAAGACAACGCGCGTGTCGCGGTCGCGCAACAACGTGAGAGCGTCGAGGCCGAGCCGTTCGTGCCACGAAAGATGCTCGGCGGATTTGGGAATTTCCAGCGTAGGCAAAAAAAATGTAAATCCCGCCACGAGCAGCCAGAATCCCGCGCCGAGATACATTTCGTTTGCGGAGCGATCCAAATTCAGCAGGCCGATGAGCAGCGCGCCGCATATCCAGCCGAACGTCGCCAACGCGCGGACGGGGCCGAATTCTTTTTTCGCGTCTTCCAAACGCGCGAGGACGAGCGCGGTGGAAATGCTGAACATCGGCGCGTAGGCCAGCGAAAAAATCTGGATCAACGCCAGCACCAGCCACGCATTGCAGCCTTGGTTTATCGCGGTGGCGATGACGGCCATCGTGATGCCGGTGGCGCACGCGAGCCAGCGCAAGACGCGTGCGGGCGCGACGTGCCGGTCGGCCATCGCGCCGAACATGAGCGGGGAAATGAAGGCGGCGAGCGCATTCGCCGCGAACGCGAACGGCTTGATCGCGTTCATGCCGTGCGCGTCCAAAATCGTGCCGAGCGGCACGAACCAGATGGACATGGCCGCCGCCTGGATGAAAAACAAAATCATCAGCTCGGC
>CAXUBD010000078.1:0-9870 GCA_964249225.1 uncultured Verrucomicrobiota bacterium
GTCCTCTTGTTATTTTAACACATAGATTCTCATTTGACTATGCCGCCGAAATAGCCGTAGGCATCGGCATCACCAAATCCATAAACTTCGACATGGACCGGCTGGGAACTCGTCACGGTATGCGCGCCGCTATTTGTCACCGTGATTTGCGCTCCGTAATAACCACTTGTTCCGATTGGCACAAAGTTTGTCTCCGCTATATGCAAACCATCAACCAGTGTGTTAGTGATTGCTGCTTGGGCCGCAATGATGCTCAAATAGTTCACTGGAAAAGCTCCACTAATGTTGTCGTCGGGCAAAGTAACGACTGTGTTCGTTAATAGATAATGGCCGGTTGGCGGCAATAATATCTCGGCGGGATCTCCATTATCTATCCCATCGAAACCATCGAAACCAATTCCATTGGCGAAGTGTGCGACTTGAATCGGGTGGCTGGCCTGAAATTCTACAGGTCCCTGCACAATGATATCACAAAATTGTCCCGCATCCAGATTCGTCACCACCACTTCATTGCTGCTTGTTATATCAGGCGGAATATCATAAGGATCCGTTACCGTCACCACTAATCCGCTGAAAGTTAATACCGTATTTGTGTAAGCTGCAAGAATGCGGTAGCTGTCGCCATTTGTCCGCCCAGCAAAGCCCATAGACAACGCCTGTATGCCCCAATCGTTCACCGGCATTTGCTCCTGCACCAGCGGGTTGGCTGCGCCAACATGACCAGGCACGTCAGCGCCACTGGCACCAGCGAAGACTGCTACCGGCTTGTCCGACGTGACCCATGTTCCGGTGACGTCGTTCGTGCTTGAAGAATAGGGATCAAAATTGACATTGATCTGATAGGTCTGTCCCGCGTTCAAGATGAATGAATTAGTCCAAAGAGATCCCGCAAGGTTTGCCGTCGGGGATGGCATGATTGTCACGGTTGTGCCATCCGCCGTCGCCACAATCGCAAATTCTGAAAGGCGGATGTCCCCGTTTTCAGCGGTGCCCAGACACGACGGATACGAAAGGACGCAATAATTAGTTCCCAGAAATGACGTGGGATAACCTGTGAAAGCAGTGCTGGAATATATGTTATAATTCAACGCATAAACCGCCACTGGCGCGGTGCTGATCACATGGATGCCGTTGGTTTCCACCGCGTCGTAATCAATCATCATCTCTGCCAGCGGGATGCTGACCTTGGCTACCGCTCCCGCAGCCACCGAGAACGTGTTGGTAATTCTCAATCCGGGAATCGTCACAGTCCCGCTTGCGTCGACGGGACTCGAAATAGCCAACGTGAAACTATTCGTGCCGGGATGAGACATATAATAGAACGCCAGCCAGAAGTTGGTCCCCTCGGAAGTGATTGTTTCCGTCGGCACCACATAATGATAGCCCAAGTCCGGCGTGTTGGTATCGGGCCAACTGCCGTCCGGCGGGGCGTAAGTGGTGGTGATCTGAAGTTCCGCCAGCAGGTTGGTGTCAATATTGGTGGTGCCCGCATCGCGAAAGGCGGTTCCATTAGTCAAATAATAATTGCCCGCTCCAGTTGATTGGAACGGATAAAACGTGTTGGTCACCGGAACGGCTCCAAACGCCGGGCTGTTGTAAAAGCCATTATTCGCTCCGTTGAACTTCGGCACGCCCATGGATGCGCCGAAATAATAGTTGGTCACGCACAGGTTGGTCACACCCGCCAGAACGCAGTTCATGAAATTGATGAAGCAATTGGTCTGGTTGTTGCCATCGTAGGTCAAGGTTCCAAGGCAGCCAGCGCCGCTGAAGGTCACGTTTTCCACGTTGAAGATCAAACTGCCATACGGCTGGTTGATGTAATCGCCGATGTTGAGAACCGTCCCCACGTTGGCAAAGAGCACGTTCCCCAGGTAATTGGTCTCATTGGAGTTGTTGGGCGGGCTGCTCATGATAATGCCGGTGCCGCAATTGATGAATTGTCCGTCGCTAACCGACAGGTTGGTGTCTGCCGTGTTGATCGCAGTCCTGGCATAGGCAATGCGAAAGTGGGACAGGCCGGGAACGATGACCACACTAGAGGAACCCAAAAAGGTGAAGTTCAAGGCTGGAAATGCATAATAATTCGTTGGATTGCCCGTTGATCCGCTGATGGTGTCTCCCACGCTGTTGTCATCCTTGGCGGTGAAAATGGCTGGACGATAGGCGCTCGCCTGCCAATATACCGTGCCGCGCGCGCCTCCAAATGAAGAAGCAAAAAGTAAAGTTCCATTGGTGGCATATTTGATCACCGTCCCGCCTTCAAAGGTATTGGTGCCTTTCAACGTAAGTTGTCCGCTGATATAATACGTCGTATCCGCCTGAAACACATAATTGGTCACGCTGTTGGTAAGGCTTAGATAATAATCCAGCACCAAGCCTTTGGCGGGCGGGGCAGCTTTGGCCAGCAGAATGGTCTTAGACGTGTCATACTTTGCCAGCCGTTGCGGTGGCAACACCAGGTGTTTTGCCGTCAGCGGCGCAGGTTTGGTGGTGTTCAACGCGCTTGAAGGCAATGCCGCCAAGCCTTCAAGGATGGCATCCACCGGCACTTCCTCAATCAGGAACTGTCGTCCTTGCACCTGCACCCATTGCTTGCCCACCCGTGCCGAAGGTGAATTGGTGCCCAACACAAACGCCTTGCCCGGGACCATCTCCATCTGCCCGAAAGCCAGGCTTTCATCGGGCAGCGATAATCCCGCCTGAACTGGCAACGTTGTTGATTGGATGGCCGGTCGCGGCGGGTCAAAGAATTCCGTGAAGACTTGCAGTTTCGCCGTGCCGGGGTTCAGCCCTAGCGAATCGGACGTCGGCGGCTGTTGCCGCAGCACGACGTCCTGCTCGAAGCCCGCTTTGGTATAGGTGTAAATCAAGTCGGCCTTGAACCCTGTGAAGGCATCGGGATAGATCACTTGGTTGGAACCTACCAAATATCCGGCTGAATTGGTCAACACGGCGATCATCACGGTGTTGGTGCCGTCATCGTAGCTCAATCCCACCGGCCGGCTTTGAAGGTGCAGACCATCCGGCGTCACCAGTTCAATCTGGCCTTGATAGATGTCGGCGGGAAAATAAGCCTGATGCTGACCTTGGGTAGCGGACGCCGTGCCGTTGGGTTGCAGGTCAATTTCTTCCTTGGAATCCAGCCATTGACCGTTTCGCTGATAGTTCAGTCCCGTCGCCAGCTCGGTGTAGCCATGGATATGGGGCACAACGGTCCCATTGGGCGACGGCTCGTAGGTTTCCCATTGCCATACCTTGCTGTTGCCATCGCGCGCGACCACTTGTTGAGGCGTCGGGGCCGAAACGGCGGTTTGAGTTGCGCTGGTTGAAAAGGGATCGGCTGGCACGGCCAAAATGCCCAAAGTTATGAATGCCATGACGAAGCTTGTAGTTCTCATAAGGGGGAAAAACGGCGGTGCTGCGGAATGCCGGCTTGTGGAGAAAAAAATTGTCTGCCAGCCCCGGATACCCGGCAGCCACCAAACCAAAACGGATTGCCTTTACGTTTCATGCCCGACCCTGATGCACTGAAAATTACCTGACGTTTGGGGAACGGAGCCATTTATACGCCTGTGCCAAAAAAAAATCAAGTACTTTTTTAATGTTTTGTGATTATAATGGTCATGGATGCCTTATGCGGCTTGCGAAAGCCCTCGGCGTGCGGGTGCGCGACTTGGTGAACGATCTTTGAGCTTCAAAATCCCCTGTCCGGCTTTGACCTTACAAAGTCCAAGGCGGACATTACAATGTCGGGCTCCGACCTTACAAAGTCCGAGTCTGACCTTACAAGGTCAAAGTCTTACCTTACAAAGTCGGTCTCTGACATTACAAAGTCCGACCTTTTCCTTACAAAGTCCAAGCCCGACCTTACAAAGTCGGAGGCTTTCCTTACAAAGTCAGGCTCTAACCTTATAAGGTCAGACCTTTACCTTACAAAGTCGGAGGCCGACCTTACAAAGTCCAAGCCTTACCTTATAAGGTCAAAGTCCGACTTTGTAATGTCCGTGTCTAATTTTTGGAATGCACGTATTATTTATTTGCAGGGAAAATGCCAGCCAAAAGAGGCCATGAAGCAGCCGGAAACCTCCCTTGAAAGAGCAGCCTTTAAAATTAACCGCAAGCATTTGATTTTGGCCTTGGTCAAAAATATTCACTAATAATAATGAGAAGTAGTTTTACTATCCAGTTTGAAAAATAATCCTGAAATTAAGTTGGCATCATCGTTGCTATTTTCAACGGCGAACAGTTTGGGGCTTCAAGTCAGCTTCGATGTCGTCTGTTCATTAACGAAAACGAAAATGAATAGTTATCAAATATGCAAAAGAAAATAAAGGCATCGTTGGCCTACAACAACTATCCCGGGCCCGTGGTGGATGAACTGACCACGGCAATCATCACCGCCATGACCGGCAATCCGGCGTTTCCCACGCCCACGATCCCGCTGGCGACGGTGACAACGCGGCAAACCGCATACCGTGAGGCCGCAGCAGCAGCGGCCTATGGTGGTACGCCGTTAACGGCGGCCAAAAAAAAGGCGCTTCAGGCCTTGCTGGACGCATTGGACGCCAACGCACTGTATGTGCAGGTGACCGCGCGTTATGACCTGGCGACGTTCCTATCGTCCGGTTATCAGGTGGCGAGCACGAACCGCGCGCAAACGCAGTTGCCGGCCCCGACCATCATCGGGCTGGACAATGAAATGAGCACGCAACTCGTCTTGCGCTTGAGTCCGGTTCCTAATGCGTATTGCTATGAGGTGCAAACCAGCGTCGGCACCGCACCATGGCAGGCCGTGGGCAGCTTCACCGCCGCGCGCCGGATCATCATCCCCAACCTGACGCCTGGCACGATCTATAATGTGCGGGCACGCGCCATCGGCGGCAGCACTGGCTACTCTGATTGGAGCGATCCACAATCACACATGGCGATGTAAAACAGCATCGGTGATTGGTTGAGAGTCCACACAGCCGGAACGAGCAATCGTTCCGGCTGCTTGTTTTTCCGGCTGCCCAACATCCATGATTACAACTGTTGACTTTCCATGAGAAAAATGTTTAAACTAAAAATCTATGAGTTCAATCAACAGTCTGTCAGTTACCCAATTGCGCAAAGCTGCGGCTTTGAAAGAGAAAATTGAAGCTCTTGAAAAAGAGTTTGACCAGATTCTCGGTTCCACGGCCAAAGCCACCGGCACGCCGGGCGCGGAAAAGAAATTTAAAATGAGCGCCGCAGGCCGGGCCAGGATCAGCGCCGCCGCCAAGGCTCGCTGGGCCAAGGTAAAGAAAACCAAGCCGGCAGCAAAGCTGGCGGCCAAACCCGCGACCAAAGCGAAACGAAACATGAGCGCGGCGGCCAAGGCCAAACTCTCCGCGAAAATGAAAGAGATCTGGGCCAAGCGGACGGCGGCGCAGAAGTAAGCGTATTCCTTCCGAATTCTTTTGGTTGACGATGCAGGTCCTGAGACCGGCCTAGTTCAGGCTTTGTGGATTATCAAAGTATGAGCGTGCGCAGAGCGACACGCCATAAATACAAATCTGAACCGAAAGCCCCTAAAAACGGCACAACCAAAACTCAAGTACTTCGTCGTGGGCATATGGCTGGTCACGCCAGACAACGCAGCGGAACCATTTAGCGAAAGATACAATGCAAATGGCCCTTACCTTTTTGCCCGAATGTGGCTTTGCGTTAAAGTTTTTTTAGTTCATCGGCATTGACGCGCCGGACATCATCCGCAAAAAAGTTTTGGAGGCGGCGATTTATCCCGTTTTGAAATTGAAAGTCGGTGATCCGCGCGACCACGAAAATTTCATTGCGCTGCGTTCCGCCGCGCCGGAAACAGCCGTGCGCGTGGACGCCAACGAAGGTTGGAAAACTAAAGAGGAAGCGTTGCGCCAGCTCGAATGGCTCGTGGCGCAGGACCGGCACATTCAATTCGTCGAGCAGCCGATGCCGCGCACGGCCAGCCTCGAAGATTTGGCGTGGCTGAAGGCGCGTTCGCCGCTGCCGATTTTCGCCGACGAATCGTGCCACAACCTCAAAGACATCGCGCGCTGCGCCGAGGGTTTTCACGGCGTCAATGTGAAGCTCGTCAAGACCGGCGGCATCAGCATGGCCTATGAAACGTTGTCCGCCGCGCGCCGGGCGGGATTGAAAACCATGATCGGCTGCATGATCGAAACAAGCGTGCTCATCAGCGCCGCCGCGCATCTGGCCGAGCTTGCGGATTTTCTGGACATTGACGGAAATCTGCTCATCACGAACGATCCTTACGCGGGCGTGACGGCGGAAAATGGAATTCTTTCATTCGCGTCCGCCATAGAAAAATTCGGCCTGCGCGCCAGTGCGCGCTGACGAAAAAAAATTTCAGATCACGGCGGCTTCAATGCTCACGAGGTCGCCTTTTTCGCCGTCGAGCGTGGCCCCAACGCCCAGCGGCAACGTGGCGTTCATCGGCACGTGGCCGAACGGCAAACCCACGACCACCGGAACTTTCAGCGGCGTCAGCCGGTCTGCCAGCACATCCATCATGCTCTGGCGAAATTCTTTTGCCGTGTCAGCTTTGGAATCGCCGCAATCGTGATTGATGCCGACGGCGACGCCGGCGACCTGTTGCAGCACGCCCGCATTCAACAAATGCGTGAGCATCCGGTCCAGGCGATAAGGTTCCTCGCCGATGTCCTCGAAAAAAAGAATTTTGTTTTTGAAACGCGGCTGATACGGCGTCCCGAGCGTCGTGCAAAGCACCGACAGATTGCCGCCGACCAGTTGGCCGCTCGCCACGCCGCCTTGTAAAATTGAAACCGTCGTGTCCGGATAATTTTCACAGATGCTTCCCGCTTCCGCCGGTTCCATGATCGTTCGCAAAAGTGATTTGACAAGAAAGTCGCACGGAACGTCGTCGCCCAGACCCGCGTTGAGCATCGGGCCGTGAAAGCATACCAGCTTGGCGTGATTCACGAACGCGCAGTGCAGCGAGGTGATATCGCTGAAGCCGACGAAAATTTTCGGATGTTTTTTAATGTGATGATAATCCAGCAACGGCAGCAGACGCGCCGAACCGTAGCCGCCGCGCAGACAAAAAATGGCCTTCACTTCGCGGTCGCAAAACATCGTCATCAAATCGCTGGCGCGTTCGGCATCGGTGCCGGCCAGAAAACCATGGCGCTGGCGGACATTCGGCGCGAGACGCGGCTTGAAGCCGAGTTTTTCAAACGCCGTTAAATATTGATCTACGGATTTCGCATTCGTCGGCGCGCTGGCGGGCGCCACGATGCCGACCGCGTCGCCGAACCGCAGACGTTCGGGCTTGATCAAACTGGTGGGTTTGCCGTGACTCATCTGTTGTGAAAAAAATTTATGACCGCCTTTTTCAGGATCAAAACCGGCCGCGACCGCCGGAAGGTTGCCGAAAATCAACGGCGCGGCAAGCCCGATGCGTCTCAAAAAGCCGCGCCGCCCGAATTTCATTTCCGTTTTTTTCATTCGCTCCTCGTGCGCGCAGTTAAGGCTTTTTTGAAAATGAAATCAAGGATGGTTTCCCTACTGTCTTTTTGCGCGGCGAAATTCGCGCGGCGGCCAAGCCAAAATAAATCTTGGCAGGTCAATTATTTTTCCGACGCTTGCCAGCCGCCGCCGAGCGCCTTGATTAAATTAATGGAAGCCGTCAGGCGCGAGCCGGTTAATTGCACCGTCGCCTGCTCGTGGTTCAACGCGTCCGTTTGCGCCGTGGCCACGTCGAGGTAAGTCACGAGGCCGGCTTTGTAACGGTTGTTCGCGATCTCAAGCGCGCGGCGCGACGAAATCAAAGCTTCGTTTTGCGCGCGCCATTCGTCCGCCAAAAGATTTTGCGCGGCGAGCTCGTCCTCGACTTCGCCGAACGCGCCCAAAACCGTCTGGCGATAATCGGCGACCATTTCGTCGTAAGCGGCGTGCTTGGCGGCCAGGTTCGCGCGGTTCAGACCGCCGGTGAATAACGGCAGCTCGATGTTGGGGCCAACGGACCAGAAACGGCTTGGCCAGTCGAACCAGGAACTGGCGTTAACAGATTGAAGCCCAGCAAGACCGTCAATTTTCACGGTCGGAAAAAACGCGGCCTTCGCGACGCCGACATCCGCGTTCGCGGCGGCCATGCGGCGTTCGGCGGCGGCGATGTCCGGACGATGTTCCAAAAGTTCACTCGGCAAACTCGGCGGAATTTTAGGAATATTTTCGGCCGTTGACGTTTCGTTTGAAACCAAAAAATCAACCGGCGACTGGCCGCACAAAATTGCGAGCGCGTGCAGCGTTTGCGCGCGGTTCAATTTTATTTCCGGCAACTGCGCCTCGGCGGCGTGCAGTTGCGTCGCGGCCTGCGCGACATCGAGGTCGGACGCCACGCCGCCGCGCCGGCGATTTTGCGTGAGTTCGAGCGAGCGGCGATACGTTTCAATCGTGTTCGTGATCACATCAAATTCGGTGTCCAACGTGCGCAGGTTGAAATAATCGTCGGCGACTTCGGCGGCGACATCGAGTTTCGCGGATTCCAAATCGTCCGCGCTCGCGGAAAATCTTTCGTGCGCCGCCTCGGACAACCGCCGCACGCGGCCCCACAAATCCAGTTCCCAGCCGAGATAAATCGGCGCGGTGAACGTGTCATAAGTGTGCGACGCGTTGGCCGACTGTCCTTGTAACGGCTGATTGACGCTCGTGCGCTGGCGCGTGATGTCGCCGTTCGGCGTGCCGCCGGCGGTGAGCTGCGGATAAAATTCCGAGCGCGCGGCGGAAACCAGATCGCGCGCCTGCTCAAAACGCGCGGCGGCGGCGGCGAGATTTTGATTGTTCGTCAACGCGAGCGTTTCCAAACGATTTAATTCCGCATCGTTGAACAGATTCCACCATTCGCCGCGCGGCACATTGGCGGACGGCTCGGCGATTTTCCAACTGCCGTTCGTGTTCGCGGAATTTTCATCGCTGAAATTTTTTGGCAGCGGCTCGTTGGTGATCGCGGCTGGCCGATGATAATCCGGCCCGACGGCGCAACCGGCCAGGCCAGCAATCAACAGAAGGAAACAAAGGGAACGAAGGCTGCGTTTGGCGCGCGCCTCAAAAGTTTTAACAACTTTGTTCACTTCGTTTGCTTCTGTAGAATGTGATTTTGTTTCCGCAGTTTTCATTTGGCCGCCGAATTGGTTTCCGTCGGTTGCTCCACTTGCACGGCCATGCCGTCGGCGATGGAGTCCGGCGGATTGACGATCACGCGGTCGTCGGCATTGAGGCCGGCCAGCACTTCGACGGTGTTGCCGAAATCGCGGCCGAGTTTCACGGAACGCAACTGCACTTTGTTGTCGCTGCCGAGGACGGCGACCTGCATTCCTTGCGCGCGGAAAATCAGCGCGTTGTCGGAAATGGTCGGGATCGTGGCGGCGGCGCTTTCTTGAAAACGCACCTGCGCGTAGCTGCCGGCAAGAATTTCATTTTTCGGATTGGCGACTTGCAATTCCACTTGCAACGTGCGCGTGGTTATGTCCACCGCGCCCGCCGTGCGCGTGACCGTCGCGGGAAAAATCTTTCCCTGCAATTCTTGAAATGTCAGCTCGGCTTTTTGTCCCGGCACAATCGCGTGAATGAATTGCTGCGGCACGCGCACATAAACGCGTAGCGGATCGGTCTGCGCGATTTGGAATAATTCTGGCCCGCTGTCGGCGGAAATCAGCGCGCCGATGTCCGTGTTGCGCAACGTGACCGTGCCGGCGAACGGCGCGGTGACGCGGTCGAAACTTTTCAAATCTTCGAGCCGCTGCACGTTCGCGCGCGCGGCCTCGACGTCCGCCTGTTTCAAAGTGTAGTCCGCCGTTTTTTCGACGGTTTCCTGTTCGCTGACGCTCGCGG
>CAXUBD010000078.1:9880-10683 GCA_964249225.1 uncultured Verrucomicrobiota bacterium
GTCTTGAGCAGTTCCGTCCAGCGGTCGGCGGTGGTTTTGGCGAGCGCGAGATTCGCGTTCGCCTGGTCCAATTCCGCCTTCGCCTGCGCGAGTTGCGAATCGAGTTCCGGCGTGTCAATTTCCGCGAGCAACTGGCCGTTGGTCACGCTTTGGCCGATGTCCACGAACCAGTTTTTCAGATAACCGCTCGCTCGCGCGTGGATCGAAGCCTGCACGAACGCCTGCACTTCCGCCGGCAACGGCGTGCCGAAATCCGGCTTCGACGCGACGGGCGAAATCACGTTCACGGTCAAAACGGAATCCGCCGCTTCTTCCTTCGCGAGATTGTGGCGGTGAATCCAGCGCGGCACAAAACCGACGATGAGGCCGATGATGACGAGCACGACGACGATTTGCAAAAGGCGCGTCAAACGGATCGGCGGCGGCGCGGATGAAGTGGGATTTGAGTTCATGGCGTTAAATTTTTATGTTCGTGGTTCCGGTGCATAAAACTGAAAACGATGGGAACGAAAAACAGCGTTGCGACCGTGGCGAAAACGAGTCCGCCGATCACGGCGCGGCCGAGCGGCGCGGTCATCAAGACCGGACGGATGCGTCCGACGCCGGCTTCGAGTCCGGCGGCGATCGGATCAAGTCCGCGATTCAAATTTTCGCGCGCGAAGCTCACGACCAAAACGGAATTCGCCGTCGCCACGCCCATGCACATGATCGCGCCCATCAGCGCCGGAACGCTCAACGTCGTCTGCGACAAAAATAATCCCCACACGACGCCCGCGAGCGCGCCGGGCAGCGCGGTGATGAGG
>CAXUBD010000079.1:0-10668 GCA_964249225.1 uncultured Verrucomicrobiota bacterium
ATTTGCTGCCAGCCCGCTCGCCTGCAATACCGCGCAGTCAATGACGGAACGCAGCCGTTCGGAAGTCAGCGGCGAGCCGCGATAAATCAACTGGCGTCGCTTGTCAATTTTCGCGTGCCGCAACGCCTGCATCCCCTCGGCCATGCCGACCTCGGCCATCACGAGCGCGGCGGAAATTTTCCGGACTTCGTCGGCAGACTTGATTTCGCGCTTTGGAAAAAAACTGTTTCGCGGCTTCAGTTTGATGCCGAGTTTTTTCAGCTCGCGCGCAAGTCCCAGCGGAAAATTGTCCGGCACGATGGCGCGGCGGATTTTTTTCTTGCGCAAAATTTCCCGGATGACGTGCGCGTAGCGCGGCGATTTCACGCCGTCGCGCCGGAGTTTTTGCTGATACGCGCTCAATGAAACGGCGCGGCAGTGCGGGGCTTGCTTGCGCGCGCGGTCAATCTCCAGATCGCTCAACACGATGAGCGGCCGTCCGCCCGCGTGCAGATAAATGAACGGGTCGGGCACGAACAGGCCGGTGGCGTAAAGCATGTTCGCGTCGCGCTCGCTGTCGGCGACAATCAATAAAGTATCACTCATTTTTGGAACCGCGGATTACGCGGATTATTTTTTCCTTTTCTTAAATCCGCGTAATCCGCGGTTTCAAATCACGTTCCGAACAATCGGTCGCCCGCGTCGCCCAAGCCGGGGACGATGAAACCTTTTTCATTTAACTTTTTATCCACGGCGGCGGTGAAGATCGGCACGCGCGGATATTTTTTTTGCACGGTGCGAATGCCTTCCGGCGCGGCGACGAGATTCACCATGCGAATGTGTTTCGCGCCCTGCTCGACGAGCAAGTCAATCGCGGCGACGGAACTGCCGCCGGTCGCGAGCATCGGATCAATCAGGATGACTTCAAAGCGTTCGAGATTTTTCGGCAGGCTCTTGTGGTAAAACATCGCGCGCAAAGTCGCTTCCTCACGTTTCAAGCCGATGAAACCGACGCGCGCGTGCGGAATCAATTGCAAAATGGAATCCAACATTCCCAAACCCGCGCGCAAAACGGGGACAAGGACGACTTCGCGTTCGAGCTGAAAACCATTGGTCCGCGCGAGCGGCGTTTGCACATAAACTTTTTTGACGGCGAACGAGCGCGTCGCCTCGTAAAGCATGAGCGCGGCGATCTCGCCGAGCAGGCGGCGGAATTCCTGCGGCTGCGTCCGCCGGTCGCGCAACCGCGCGAGGTTGTGCTGCACCAGCGGATGCGCGATGACGGTGACGCCTTTCATTTAATCTTCCGGCGCTTCCCAGAGAAAATACATTCCGCCCGCGCGCAGTTTCGGCATGTCCACGCCGAGATCGAGCTTGATGTCGTGGGCCGAACCGCTCTGGCCGAGCATCGAGAGAAAGTTGGAGATGTTATAACGTTCACGGTATTCGATCAGATTCGCGTCGCTGATGTGCGCGATTTTTTCCGTGCGATCCACGGCGTCTTCGAAATCGCCGAGTTCATCCACAAAGCCGAGCTTGAGCGCTTCCGTGCCGGAAACCACGCGGCCATCGGCATAATCGGCCCAGTCGTCCGCCAGCGGCCGGCCTTCCTTGCCGTTTTTATCGTGCGCCGATCTGCGGCCGTCGGCGACGACGCCCTTGAATTTTTGATACGTCTCGTCAATCAGGCTTTGGACCATGGCGTGTTCTTCCGGCGGAATTTCATTCGTGCTGCGGTCGGGACTCAACATGTCCTTGAACTTGCCGCTCTTGAAAGTCATCGGGACGACGCCGACCTTGTCCATCAACCCGCGGTAATTGTAACCGTGCATGATGACGCCGATGCTGCCGGTGATGGTCAGTTCGTTCGCGACAATCCAGCGGCACGGCGCGGAAATGTAATATCCGCCGGACGCCGCCAGGCTGCCCATGGCACAAACCACGGGCTTCTTCGAATCCGTCTGAAAGGCCGTGATCAATTTATTTATTTCGTCCGAGGCCATCACTTCGCCGCCGGGCGAGTCCACTTTCAAGATCACCGCCTTGACGCGTTTGTCATTGGCCGCGCAATCCAGTTGCGCCCTGATCACGTCCACCATCGAGTTGCCGGCCTGATCGGAAGTGTGGCTGGTGATGATGCCATCCACGGTGATGACGGCGATCTTGTTGTAGCGCGCATCGTTGTCTTCCATCACAAACTCATCGAGCTTCGGGCCGGCGTTGCGCGTGCCGTTTCTAAAATTGTTGAAGCCGGATTGAAAAACCCGCGCGCGATGAAACAATTGTCCAAAAATGACGAGCCAGCTCAATCCGAGCAGCACGATCAGGATGATCGCGACAAACATCCAGCCGCGGCCCTTGCGCGGCCGGGAGGTGGGCGTCGGCGGCAGGATGACGGGCGGCGGATTGAGCGGCGGCGGCGAAGAGAAATTTTCCATAGCGGATGAAATTACTGTGAAACGTGACGAGTGACAAGTGGTGAGTGCGGTTCGTCAGCTACAGCAGGTTGCAAATTGCTATGCATATATAGGAATCTTGCAATTTAAAAATTTCTATTCATCGTTTTTTTAAGGTTTTTTTCATCAATGGCAACGGCATTTAGATTGCTAGGGATAAACACAACAATTAACCACAAATAAAATTATGAACTTAAAAGACCTTTTCCTTGATGAATTAGCCGACATCCATTTCGCAGAAAATCACATTGCCAAAGCTTTGCCGAAACTGGCCAAAGCGGCGACGGATGAAGATTTGAAAGAAGCGATCTTGAGTCACCTCGAAGAAACGAAGGGTCATATTGAAAAAGTTAAACAGGTCTTCGCCGCCTTCGATGAGAAACCCAAAAGCAAGGAATGCAAGGCCACCCTCGGTCTGCTGGCGGAGGGCGATGAGATCGCAGCCGACAACAAAGGCGAGCCGACCATCAATGCCGCGATCATTTCGGCGAGCCAGAAAGTCGAGCATTACGAGATCGCTTCGTATGGTTCGCTCCTCGCATGGGCGCAGCTTTTGGGCAACGATGAAGCGGCCAATTTGCTCGAAGAGATTTTGAATGAAGAAAAGGCCGCGGATGAAAAATTGACCGAACTTGCCGAAGATAAAAACCAGGAAGCCTTGGAAGACGAAGGCGAGGAGGGTGAGGAAGCCGAAGCGGACAAACCCGCCACCCGCTCAAACAAAAAGAAATAATCATGTATCACCACATTAAAAAACTGATGTACACCGTCCGCGTCGGCACGCCCGACCCGCGCTTCGGCAAAATGTTGCTGGAACAATTTGGCGGCGCGAACGGTGAACTCGCGGCGGCAATGCAATACACCATTCAAGGACTTAATTGCGACGACCTGCCGCGCAAAGATTTGTTGATGGACATCGGCACGGAAGAATTAAGCCATCTCGAAATCATCGGCACCCTGGCGCGGATGCACCTGAAGCCGATGAAAAAAAATCGCGAGGCCGCCGACGCCGACCCGCTGATCGCCATCGCGGGCGGCGGCGGCGTGGCGCTGCATAATTCGCAGGGCAACCCCTGGACGGCCGACTATTTGAAGATCACCGGCGAACTGGACGTGGATTTGCGCAGCAATATCGCGGCGGAAGCGCGCGCAAAAATCGTTTATGAGCGGTTGATCAATTTTTGCGACGACCAGGGTTCGATCGATGCCCTGCAATTTTTGATGACGCGCGAAATCACGCACTTGAAAGCGTTCATGGCGGCGCTGGACAGCATGGGAAAAGACCCGCTGGAAATCGGGTTGATTCCGCCAACCCCCGGCGTGGTGGAAATGTTTTTCAACGATTCTACCGGCAAAGGCGATGGTGGCGAAAAGGATGAGCGCGGTCCGTGGAATACAGACGGAGTTAAATTAATTGAGGCGCCGGCAAAAATCGAGGCCACGGTCACGGCCGAAGAGGTCACGCGTGAAATCGAAAAAGCGGTTCGCAAATCCAGTTCCCGTCCCAAAGCAAATCGTTCCAAAAGTAAATGAACAAAAGAAAAACCCCGGGGCAAATCTGAATCGTCGCGGCACAAACTATAATTGAATTATGAATAAGATCATTTCTGAAGGCATTGAAGCGGCCAGCGAAGTGGCTGATAAGATCAAAGAACCCAAAAATAAAAATTGTGGCCGCAGGTTTCCATATAAAACCGTCCTGCTCACCCTCGGCATCGGCGCGCTGATTGGCTATCTTTTTAGCCAGGCAGACGCTTCAAAAGAAAAAAATTAAGTTTCCAGTTCCTTCTGCTGCGCCGACTGCTTTCCGGTTTCGCTTAGGTGAAATTCGGTTAATCCCAGCTCGTAATCGGATTGCTCGGCGCTTTTTACAGATTGCGTCGTTGATCGGTTCACCATGTTCGCACTGCAAGTTAACCTGAATTTTCGCCTTCATTTTTCCGCGTAATCCGACCATACCAGATTCCCGACGCGATGAAACGAAGCTGCATCCGCCGGTGAACCAGACGAGAAACGGCACGGGCAAATAAAACCATGCGCCGACCGCGCCCGCCGCCGAAAGTCCGCCGCACAGATAAGAATAAAACGGTGCAGCAAAGATTTCTGAATCTAAAAAGCTTGTTCGGCGCATCTCACTTGTGAACAGTTCAAAACGAAATCAATGAATATGAAAAATGCATCAACCAAGTTCTTCGCGGCAATTCTGTTTTCCGCCATTGCCATCGCATCGTTGCGGGCGCAAACCGTTGCGGGATCAGGCCCGACCAACGCCACGATTTCCAACGCCGCGGCGCCCGCGATGGTTGACGGTTCCCAAGTTACCCAACCTTCGTCCGCTCACGTTAACATTCCTGGAATTCACATTGGCGGCTCTAGTTCTGAAGATGGAGAAGACTTTGGCTCACGCAATTTGGCATTGATGATCCCGATTATTGCAATCGTGATGGGTTGCAGCATTCCAATAATTGTTGGCGGCTTAAGTCTTTATTTCCGCCATCGCAAAAATCAGATGCTGCACGAAACGGTGCGGGCCATGGTCGAGAAGGGCGTGCCGGTCCCGCCGGAAATGTTCTCCAACCAGGGGAGCGAACCCACGGGAAACCGCAGCGAACGCGATCCTTTTGGCCGGGTCTTTGGCCGCACCAAACAACCGCGCAATGACTTGAGATCGGGCGTGATGTTGACCTGCATCGGCATTGGGATTGTATTGTTTATTGGCAAACCGGGATGGATCATTCTATTTCTGGGCGTGGCGTTTTTAGTGATTGCATCGTTTGAAAAGAACAATAAAAATGACGATCAACCACCCAAGCCATAATCCGTGTCCTTCACCGACACCGATCTCATCGCCCGCGTCCTGTTGCACGAAGACCACAACGCTTTCGGCGAACTGGTGCGGCGACATCAATCGCCCGTGCGCGCGTTTCTGACGCGCATGACGCGCGGCGATTCGCATCTGGCCGACGATCTGGCGCAGGAAACATTTTTGAAAGCCTGGCGGAAACTTTACACCTTTCGCGGCGGCGCAAAATTTTCAACGTGGCTGTTCGGGATCGCCTTCAATGAATTTCGCAGCGTGGCGCGGCAGCGAAAAGAACTGGCGCTGGAAGATGTTGAGGAATCCCCGCCGGAATTGGAAATAAAGTCCGACGCGGCCAACGCCAACCTGCGGCTTGATTTGACGGAAGCATTGAAACAGTTAAATTCAAATGAGCGCGCGGCGGTTTTGCTCTGCTGCCAAAACGGCTTGTCGCACGAAGAAGCCGCGCAGGTTTTGGATTGCCCGCTCGGCACGGTTTCCCGTGGCGGTGCAAGCGCAATTCACTTTCACGACCAATAGCGGCGCGATCACCATCACGAGCTACACTGGCCCCGGCGGCGCGGTGACTATTCCCGCCACTACCAATGGCTATCCGATCACCGGCATCGCTACGTTTGCGTTTTATAGTGTGGCAGGACTGAACAGTGTGGCGATTTCCAGCAATGTCACCAGCATCAGTGTCAACGCATTCTTCGCTTGTGCCAATTTCACAACGATAACGGTAGATCCGCTTAATCCCGTTTACAGCAGCACGAACGGCGTCTTGTTCGCCAACGATCAGACCATGCTCGTTGTCTGTCCGTCGGGCAAAGTCGGAAGCTACACGATCCCGGACACCGTCACCACTCTGGCGGACCATTCACTTTACGATTGCACCAAACTGACGAGCGTCATAGTCCCTCAAAGCGTCAATAACATCGGAACCTATGCGTTCTGTTACTGCTCCGCCCTGACCAGCCTGACGATTCCCAGCGGCGTCACGAATATCGGAACCTTTGCGTTTGGATATTGTCCCGGCTTGAGCGGAGTTTATTTTAAAGGCAATCCTACGCCCGCCGCTTCGTATGTGTTCAGCGGCGCGCCCGCGACAGTTTATTATCTGCCGGGAACGATGGGCTGGGGATCAACATTCGATGGCCAGCCGGCAGTCTTGTGGAATCCGCAGGCGACAAGCATGGGCGTGCGGACGAACCAGTTTAGCTTCTATATCACCGGCACCTCCAATGACGTCGTCATCGTGGAAGTTTGCACGAACCTGGCCAGCGCCGTCTGGTTTCCGTTTACACCCAATACGATCAGCAATGCGCCGGTTTATTTCGGCGATTCTGGTTGGACAAGTTATCGCACGCGCTTTTATCGCCTGCGCTCCCCCTAAATTGAATCAAAATCCGCCGGCAATTTTTCCTTCGGAAATTGATGGTTGATACGACATGCTACCGACATGAATTTTCGCCTTCATTTTTCCGCGCAATCCGCCCATACCAGATGCCCGACGCGATGAAGACGAGGCTGCATCCGGCGGTGAACCAGATCAGAAACGGCACGGGCAAATAAAACCATGCGCCGACCGCGCCCGCCGCCGAAAGTCCGCCGCACAGATAAGAATAAAACGCGCTGGCCCGCGCGCTTTGCAGGCTTTTTTGGAGAATCAATTGCAACGCCTGGTCGTTGCGCGCGAGCGCGGCGGCGCAATTGTCGGAGCAAGTCATGCGTCCGGTCGCGCTGGGTTTGGCGCAGTCGGCGCAGAGCGCGCGTCCGCAATAGGCGCAGACGGCGACGGCTTCGGCATGGTGCGCGGCGCATTTCATGTTGCGTTGAAGCTGCGCCAGTGATTGACGAAATGCAAACCGGAAACTTTTTCCCGCCGGTGATCTGCGCGGACGGATTCAGTTCAAATAATTCCGTCAAAGGCACCACGCGAATCTGGCTTGCAAAAAACCGGCTTATATCTTTCAATCGCCTGGATGGTGCAACAGAAACGGACGGCATTTTAATCGCAATCACTGAATTTTTTCAAGCCGGTGACGAACAAACCCGCCGCAGTAAAAATGGTTTCAGAAGATTTATTATGAGGATCGGTGAGTCGAACGATAAACCGGCCGCTTCCCGGAAACGGGCGCGGGACTTTTTAACTTTTCGGTTTCTGCCGGAAATTTTCATCGTCGTCCTGACCGTCGGAGCGCTGTCACTGCCGGCGCGCGCGCAGGAGACGAATATTTCCAACGCCATCACCAATGATTTTAAATCGGCGCCAGCCGGAATCTGGGCGGATGATGTTGTCGGCGGCGGTTTTCGCCGCGGCTTGCAGCAATCCGGTTTTGCGTTGGGCGCAGGCTTTTCGCTCCATAATATCGGGGACCGCATTTCGCATAATCTGGTATTGTCGAGGATTTATTACGGCTGGATGCTCGGCGACGTGGCCGGACGCGACCACTGGTTTCGCGGCAACTGGGAGATTGTGCAGGAGCTGTTCGGAGGCGCGCAATTTTATCGGGCCACCCGTTATGCGGTCGGCGAGACGACGATTCTGCGTTACAATTTCGCGACCGGAACGCGCTGGATTCCTTTTTTTGATGTCGGCGCGGGAATTTTGGGCACCGACATCGGGCGTCCCGATTTGGGGAGCACTTTTGAATTCAACGAACAATTCGGTCCGGGCGTGAATTTTTTCTGGCGCAAGAACCGCGCCTTGACTTTCCAGTATCGCTACACCCACATCTCCAACGCTGGCATCAGAGAGCCGAATCAAGGGGTCAACGAACAGATGATTTACGCCGGCCTGACCTGGTATTTTTAGAAAAGCAGGAAATGTTGTCCGGCAGAAATTTCTTTTTCCACTCGCGTAACTGCGGCAAGCTGGCGCGACAGCATGAACATCGCGATCATCGGACTCGGTTACGTCGGCCTGCCGCTGTGCCTGCAATTCGCGCGCAGTGGCGTGCGCGTGCTGGGACTGGACATTGACGCGAAAAAAGTGCGCGCGCTCAACGCCGGTCGCAGCTACATCCAGCACATTCCCGCCGGTGAAATCAAAAAATTCGTCCGCGCCGGAAAATTTTCTGCTTCGAATGAGTTCGCAAAAATAAAAAACGTCGAGGCGATCTTGATTTGCGTTCCCACGCCGCTCAAAAAAAATCGCGCGCCCGATTTGTCGTTCGTTTTAAAAACCGGTGCCAGCATCGCGCCGCATTTGCAACGCGGCCAACTCGTCGTCCTCGAATCCACGACGTATCCCGGCACGACGGAAAATGAATTGCGCAAGATTTTAGAAAAAGGTTCAGGGTTGAAAGCCGGCCAAGATTTTCACCTCGCGTTTTCGCCGGAACGCGAAGACCCCGGCAATCCTGACAGCAAGGTTTCGGAAATTCCCAAAGTCATCGGCGGCCTCACGCCCGCCTGCCTCGCACACGCGCAGAAAATTTATTCACGCGCCGTCCTCACGCTGGTTCCCGTCGCGAACTGCCGCACCGCCGAGGCCGCGAAGCTGCTCGAAAATGTTTTCCGCGGCGTCAACATCGCGCTCGTCAACGAACTGAAAACCGTTTACGGCGCGATGGACATTGACATTTGGGAGGTTGTCGCCGCCGCGAAGACGAAGCCCTTCGGCTTCATGCCGTTTTATCCGGGGCCGGGTTTGGGCGGCCATTGCATTCCGATTGACCCGTTTTATCTCGCGTGGCGCGCGCGGCAGGTCGGGCAGGAAACGCGTTTCGTGGAGCTCGCGGGCGAAATCAACCGGGCGATGCCGGAGAAAATCATTGCGCACGCCGTGAAAGCGCTGGCGTCGCAAAATAAAAAATTATCCGGCGCGGGCGTGCTCGTGCTCGGCCTCGCTTACAAGGCGAACGTGGACGACGACCGCGAATCGCCGAGCTACGTTTTGATGGATTTGTTGCAGGCGCGCGGCGCGGAGGTTTTTTATTTCGACCCGCACGTGCCGGTCATCCGCCCGACGCGCGAACATGCGCATTGGGCGGGGACGAAATCCGTGAAGTGGAACCACAAAATCATTTCCACTTTCGATCTGGTTTTGATTTCCACGGCGCACGACGCGATTAATTTTCAGCAACTCGCCGACTGGTCGCCGCTCATCGTGGACACGCGCAACGCGATGGCGGGAATTAAAATTGCGGGTGGAAAAGTTTGGAAGGCTTGAAATGTCCGCTTGCCCGGCGGATTTTCGATGATTAAGTTTCCGCCGTGACCATGCGGCAATTTTACGACTGGCAGACGGCGGGCGGCGGCGGCGATGTCTCGCTGCTCGTCGAGACGTTGGAACGACTGGAGCTCGCGTGGTGCATGATCGGCGGGCTGGCCGTCAACCATTGGGCGACCGAGCCGATGGCGACGGCGGACGTGGACATCGTCATCGCGTCGGAACAAATTGACAAAGCTGTCAAGGCACTGTCGGCGGTCGGCTTCAAGGCAAAAAAATTCAAATGGTCGGTCAACCTGCAGGGCCGGTCGAAAGTTTCAGTGCAGATCAGCACCGAAAAAGTTTATCGGGAATTTCCCGGACGCTCCGTGCCGGCGGACATCCACGGCATCCTCATGCGTGTCGCGAGCCTGCGCGACACGCTGGCCGGAAAAATTCTGGCCTATCGCGACAGGGAACGCCGCGCCAGCAAACGGCAGAAAGATTTGACGGACATCCTGCGCCTCGTGGAAGCGCATCCGAAATTAAAAAAACTCCTGCCCGCCGACGTGGCGAAGAAAATCAAAGACTGATTTCGTGGACACGCGCAATGCGATGGCAAAATTTAAATTTGCGCCGGGAAAAGTCTTGAAGGCGTGAAAACTTTGCGACCTATCTAGTTGTTAGGCATCATGGCCTATCCTCCGCAATCTTTGCAACCCGCTCCAAGGTCTTCGATATTGTCTGCCTGAGAGACGCCGCCGTGCTGGAATCCTTCGGGATTTCATTTTTGACAACTAACTCTAACTTAGTGGAATCAGTCGTAGCGCGAGTGGCGACCATCTCTCCAAAGAGCCCCCCGATATGCGCGCTAAAAGCGCAATCCGCTATACCCAATGTGTAACTCACCCCTGGCACCGCGTTGGTACTAAACACAGCAGAAGCAAAGCCGTGATAATTAGTGTTATAATAATATGTCTGCATCGCACCAATGACACCTTTCAGCGGTCGCTTCACTGTGATGCTCTGACTCAGATTTGTGTCAGCCGCGATGACGCGCATGGCCACCAGGCTCAAAACCGACAATAGTAATAATGCTCTTTTCATAGTTCGTGTGACGTATGATGCCTAACAATGATTCGACGGCGCGCTTTGCAGCCTATCTATTTTCATGTTTCGATGTTGTTCGGAACCTAAAAGTTTGTCTAACATAAAGTTTCCTCAATTACGTCATTCAATACGCTGCCGACAAAGGCTGAAAAAGTTGTCAGAGCTAT
>CAXUBD010000080.1:0-1680 GCA_964249225.1 uncultured Verrucomicrobiota bacterium
AAATAAGCTAAATTCAAATATTAAAGCAATTTCGAGCCGGGCATGGATTTTGCTATGTGAAGGTGTCAGGTTTTATTACCTGTAGAAAACAGAGAAGTTTCAGACATTTTAACAAAGTTCTATTAATGAAAAAGATTTTTTTAACTGGCGTTTTAGTTGGGATTTTAAACTTTGCCCAAGCAATACCTGTCAATGCTCCCACGGGAATGACGGGCACAGGGGCATTGGATGGCACATATGCTTACTTGTGGGATGTAGGTTCCATTAATCTTGCCGCTGGTCAGCAAATTATCGGTGCCTCAATAACTTTCACGGGCGTCTCGGAAACTTTAAAGGGAAATGGGAATGACATCAGTGTGGATTTTGGGAGAATTTTTTCAGGCATGGGTTTTTCAGGCACAGGTTCAGGCGTGCCCACAAGCCTGACCAGTCTGCCCACGGCCGGTAATTTTAAAACTTACACGGACAATGATGCATCGGGTGATGCTTTCAAGAAGAATTTGACTACGACCACGACCGGTAAGCCTTACGAAAATGCTTACAATCTTGGCACCGAGGCATTCCCCACGCTTAACGTGGCTCAAACTTTTACCTTCAATTTTACAACCAACGAACTGGCCGCATTGAATAATTATATCACTGGACTCTGGGGTTTCGAAATTGATCCGGATTGTCATTTCAATGTCGGGTCGATTTGTTTCAATTACACTGTTGGTCCTACGAATAACGTCAAAGCACCCGATGCTTCCGTAACCGCTGGTTTACTTGGCTTGGCTGTATTGGGCATGTTCGTTGCGCACCGCAGATTTGCGAATAGTTTTAATTCCAAGACACTGGGTGCTCCGCTTCCGAAAAGTTGTTCAGATTGTTAAGAATAAAATTTTGAAGTGTCATGGACCGTGCCGGCAGTTTGTTTTAACAAAAGCTTTTGACTAATCAGCTTTGAATCCTGTAGGATATCCCCACATAGTTTGAATGAAATATTTTCAGGCATTTTCAGGCATATCCATGATTAAAAAAATTAACGACCTGGCTCCTCAATTGAGATTGAGGGGAATTTCAACGCTGTTGCTATCAGCTTTATTCGTTTTATCCGGCTGCCAGACAAATCAATTCAAAGATGCCCCGGGAAAAATTGTTTCTGAGCAACCTCATCTGGATACGATTATTTTGCGGGAAGGCGATGTCGTTAAAATCAACATTCCAGATTCGCCCAATTTAGAGACATCCCAGTCCATCAGAAGAGATGGCAGGATAACCCTGCCATTGGTCGGAGACGTGGTGGCCGTCGGCATCACCGCCGATCAATTGCAGCAGAATTTGATCAAATTATATTCCTCCCAAATTTCGTCCAAAGAACTGACTGTCACCGTGGTATCGTCTTCCATCCCGGTTTTTGTGACCGGTGCGGTTCTTCGACCGGGGAAAGTTTCGTTTGACCCTCCCATCATGCCGCTGGAAGCCATAATGGAAGCCGGGGGATTTGATATGACGAAAGCCGACATGAAAAACGTAAAAGTGATGCGATACAACAAAGAAGGCCGCGTGGAAAATTATTATTTCAACTTGCGAAGCTTGATGCAGGGCAAACAGATTGAGACGTTTTATCTGAAACCCTTCGACATCATCTACGTCCCCGAAAAATTCAACTGGTTTTAATTGCCCTGCTTAAGTTTGTGA
>CAXUBD010000080.1:1690-4627 GCA_964249225.1 uncultured Verrucomicrobiota bacterium
CTCGCACAACCAGCGGCCCGGCTCGCCCGGGCGTAGTCGGAGACGAAGCCCGGCTTCGCTCCGCTACGCCGTGGCAGGCTTCGTCCTGATCTGCAAGCATGCGCAAGCTTTTGCGGGCGTCTCTCGTTCCTGGCTCGCCCGGGCGTAGTCCGAAGGACGAAGCCTGGAGGTAAGGGGATTCGAACCCCTGACCTTCTCATTGCGAACGAGACGCTCTACCAACTGAGCTACGGCCCCAGTCAAATTATTGCACCTGCAGATGAAAATGTTACGCTGGCTGGAAGTTCAGTGGCAAGACAAAATAAATTCCATTTCATTCATTTCCTCGGATCGAAGGCGAAGTTTAAGGCAAAAATACTTTGAAAAACAAATCACTCTGGCCGGTTTAAGATTTAAGCGTAGCTGTATCGTTCAAAAAAAAGCGCCGGCGAGCTCGGCGATACACACGGATTTTTTCGCCGAACCCGCCGACTTCCGTTTTTTACAGAAAAACGGAGCGCCCGTTCTCATGGGGCACGGCCAACCTAATCCATCGCCGTGCACAGGCAAGTGATTTCTCGAAAATTTAAAGTCGTAACTTGGTTTAAACTTCTTTACATCTGGTGACGGCAGTTCGAAGAATTGATTATGCTGAAAAATCGCCGCCCGGTCCGACTTGCATCGCTTTGGCTTTGCGTTTTGGGCAGCCTGTTTTCAGGATTGACGTTTGCCGCGAAATTGCCCGGCTCGCCGTTCGTCGTGGATTCGTGGAGCAGCGGGGAAGGCCTGCCGCAAAGTTCCGTCATCTCGGTCGTCCAGACCCACGATGGCTACCTCTGGCTCGGCACGCTCAATGGCCTGGTGCGATTCGACGGCAATTCCTTCACACGTTTCAACGTGAACAACACGCCCGGACTGCCAAGCAACCGCATCGTTTTTCTTTTCGAGGACAGCCAAAATATTTTATGGGTCGGCACGGAAACCGCCGGATTGTGCGCCCTCCAAAACGGCGCGGTGAAAAATTTTGACACGGGCGGCGCGGACGGAAAAGTGACCGGCGCTTTTGAAGATGATACGGGCGCGGTCTGGTTCAGCACGGCTAACGGCGGGTTTCTTTGCTGGAAAAACGGCCGGCTGGATTTGCAGCCGGCCGTTTTTCCAGCGCAATTTTTGTATCGCGTCTTCCATCTGCGCGTGCCGGGAATAAACGGCGTCGTCTGGCAATTGCAGAACGGCCGCGTCGAAAAATTTCGCGGCGACAAACTTGAAAAAGATTTTGGCGCGAGTCCGTGGGTGAACTCGTTGATCGTCGCCTTGAATAAAACTCCGGACGGAAGTTATCTTCAAATTCCCTTTGACGCCAGCATCACCGCCGCTACCGAAGACGAAGACGGAAATCTGGTGGTCGGCACGCACGACGCCGGTGTCTATTGGTTCGACGCATCGGGCGGTTGCCGGCATATCTCGACCGAGCAGGGGTTGTCGCAGGGGATTGTGCTTTCGCTCTGCTTTGACCGCGAAGGCAACCTTTGGGTGGGCACGGATGGCGGCGGGCTGAATCGCGTGAAGAAAAATTATTTTTATTCGCCCGCCGGATTTTCCGACGGCGTGGCGAAATCCATCGCCGAAGATGCCCAAGGCGGTTTTTGGGTGGCATTCAACAGTGGTGGCTTGGTCTATTCACTTACCAACTCCAGCCTCAATGTGAGAATCGGCAGCAGAGGCAATGCCTCGTCCGTCTTGGTTGATCACGGACAAAAAGTCTGGGCGGGCACGCGGGACGAGGGCTTGTTCCGTTTCATGTCCGGCAATTTTCAACCCGTCCGCGACGCGGAAAAAATCGGTCAGGACATCTTCACGCTCTTTGAAAGCCGCGACGGAAAAATCTGGGCTGGCGGCGAAAACGGCTTCGGCGGTTACGATGGTCACGACTGGAAAATTTTCAGCGCGTCCGACGGATTTACGCCAAAAGCCGTTCGCGCCATCGCCGAAGGCACAAATGGAAATCTTTGGCTCGGCACCGAAAACGGTTTGTTCAGCCTGCGCGACGGAAAAATTTCCGCCGTGACCGCGCCTGTTAGCGACATTTCCTGCCTGCTCGTTGACCGCGACGATGCGCTGTGGGTCGGAACTTCAGGTCACGGACTCGCGCGTTTTTCCAATGGCAACTGGACGCGCTATTCCACGACCAACGGCCTGGCCAGCGCCGACATCGGTTATTTCATCCAGGACGATTCCCATCATTTGTGGATCGGTTCGTATGAAGGACTGATGCGACTTTCGTTCACGAACAACGCCGACGGCGCGGTGAAAATTCTCGCCTGCCGCGTCTTCGGAAAATCCGACGGCCTGCCCGCGCAGGAATGTTCCGTCGGCGCGCAACCCGCCGCGCTGCGCACGCACGACGGACAGCTTTGGTTTCCCACCATCAAAGGCCTCGTCGCAGTCAATCCGGCGGCCTTGAAAATCAATTCACAGCCGCCGCTCGTCATCATCGAATCCGTGCGCATTGACGGCGCGGAACAAAAAACCAATCTCATCAGTTCCGCGAGGTCGCAAGCCGTCGTGATTCCGCCCGGCAACGAACAATTGGAAATCCATTACACCGGCCTGGATTTTTCCGCGCCCAAACTCGTGCGGTTCAAATATCGCATGGACGGGCACGAAACCACGTGGACGGACGCCGGCAACGAACGCGTCGCGCGCTTTCCAAAATTGCCGCCGGGAAATTATCGTTTTCAAGTCATCGCCGAAAACGAGGACGGCGTGTGGAACGAAACCGGCAGCGTTTTGGAAGTCACCGTGCAACCTTATTTCTGGCAGGCGAACTGGTTTCGCGTCGCAACGGTTATTTTTATTCTGGTAATCGTTGCTGCTGTCGTACGTTTTATTTCCGCGCAAAAGTTCCGCCGGCAGTTGCGCCAGCAGGCGTCGCTCGAAAAAGAACGTTCCCGCATC
>CAXUBD010000080.1:4637-5059 GCA_964249225.1 uncultured Verrucomicrobiota bacterium
CGCGTGATCTGCACGACCAGCTCGGCGCCAACCTCACGCAAGTCGCGCTGTTGAGCGAAATGGCCGTCGCAGATAAAAATTCGCCCGCCGACGTCGAAGACAGCGCGCAGCAGATTTCCGAAACCGCGCGCGAAACGACGCGCTCACTCGACGAAATCGTCTGGGCCATCAATCCCGCCAACGACACGCTCGAAGGTCTCGCGAATTACGCCGGCAAATACGCGCAGGATTATTTTGCGCTCGCCGGCCTGCGTTATCGCGCCGACCTGCCGTCGCAATTGCCGGTCGTCAACATTCCGCCGGAAGTCCGGCACAATGTTTTTCTTGCGTTCAAAGAAGCCGTCAACAACGTCGTCAAGCACGCGCAAGCTTCCGAGGCGTGGGTGCGATTACAGTTGTCGCCAAATCATTTTACCTTGAGC
>CAXUBD010000080.1:5069-6634 GCA_964249225.1 uncultured Verrucomicrobiota bacterium
GCATCGAGGACAACGGGCGCGGTTTGGATATCGACGCCAGTGCCGCGTCCTCGCGTAACGGACTGAAAAATATGCGCCAGCGCATGGCCGACATCCACGGAGGATTTTCCATTTCCGCCGTCGCGAACGGCGGGACGATCGTGCGCCTGACCGTGCCGATTATTTAACCACGGATGAACACCGATAAACACGGATTGTTAAAAGTCGTTGAACCGGTTCATTGTTGCATCAGTTTTGCGCGGCCACGATTTAACAATTCAACGATGTAGCAATTCAACAACTTAACCGACCATGCCCATCACCGTTTCCATCGTCGAGGACAATGACAAATTGCGCGGCACGCTCGCGCGCGTGATCGCGCGCGCGGACGGCTTCAGTTGCGTCAGCCAGCACGGCAGCGCCGAGGACGCGTTGAAGGAATTGCCGTCGGTGAAGCCCAACGTCGTTTTGATGGACATCAACCTGCCCGGCATGAACGGCGTCGAATGCGTGCGGCAGTTGAAAAAAATCCTGCCGCAGACCAACGTGATGATGCTCACCGTTTATGAGGACACGGAAAATATTTTCAACGCCCTTGCCGCCGGCGCGAGCGGTTACATGCTCAAGCGCACGCCCGGCGCGGAACTGCTCGAAGCCATCCGCGAGGTGAAAAGCGGCGGCTCGCCCATGACCACGCACATCGCGCGCAAAGTCGTGCAATCCTTCCAGCGCGGCGGCGGCACGGACGACCCGACGGCCACGCTTTCCGAACGCGAACAGCAGGTGCTCGACCTCTTGAGCCAGGGCTTGATCTACAAGGAGATCGCGGAAAAGATCGGCATCAGCTACGAGACCGTCCACACCTACGTCCGGCGGATTTACGAAAAATTGCAGGTGCGCACGCGGACGGAAGCGGTGGCGAAATTTTTGCGAAGATAATGCAAAAAAAATAACAATTCTTTAAATGCCTGCTTCATTTTGGATATTTTTGATTATTTGTATCGCGAGCTTCGTCGTGGTGATTGATGACCACGGCGAGGCTTGGGATGAGTTTAAAGAATCAAACGGGGCTACGAAGTGGTGGAAGGGCGGAAAAGTATTTACTTTGTGGCTTGTGACCGTTGGGTCGTTAATCGGAACGCTTGTTTTGGGTTGGGAGTCTTGGCAGGATTCAAAAAAAGAGGCCGAACGTGAACGGCAATATAAAGATGTTACAAACCAGCTAGGACAAGTTGAATCAGAATATAACCAAGCGACGAATGATTTGGCTGAAACAAAATCGACGCTCGTCCTATTAACAACCGATAGAACCATCACCGATGAAGAGGAAAAACAGTTTGACCAGACCCTCGTGAATGTCCATCGTCAACCTGTTTGGGTGGTTATTGGACCAACTTCAGGTGAGAATGTTCGATTTGCTGAACGAATCAGGGCAATACTGAATAGTGTCGGATTTACAGCAACAGCAACTCTTCCCGCGAGGTTCACTGGCTCATCTGGCAGTGGAATTTTTACCCTTTCCAGCGGAGACGAGCTTACTTCTGCTATTAATACGGATATTGAAATTTGGTGTTCATATACTACCC
>CAXUBD010000080.1:6644-10664 GCA_964249225.1 uncultured Verrucomicrobiota bacterium
GCAGACGAAATGCGGACAGCTTTTAGGTCATTTCCGTCTTCTTTAACTGTTTCGATAATCACATCCAAAGACACTGATCCTAACCAAATATTTATCTTCGTTTCTCCGAGGCGAATACAATAATTCACAAAACCACGCCATTTTTCTGGTGTTTTCATGGGTTTGTGAAAGATATATTCCCATTGACCTTTGTAACCACAACTGGGGACAAGCCAGAAACGCGGACTGTGTTAATCTCTTTTCGTTGTTGTGATGCAGAAATGCAGTTTCCGTGTGTGTGGTAAGGCGAATGTCTGCGGCGCCGCATCTGACAGAGGTTCGTAGCCGCTCGACTACGAGAAGTTCTTTTAGAGCGTCTGTTCTCATTGAAAGAAGGCCGGAGTAGTGTCCGGCCTTCTTTTTTTTCTTCCAGTAGCCGCCCAAATTTCCAAAAAATTCAAAATAGCGGATCAGTTTTAATTGCAACTGATGGGCGAGCATCTTCGCGAGCGAAAATAGAAAAATCCAATTGATTTTCGTCTCGCAAGGACGCTTGCCCGCCGACAAATTTCCGCGAGTTTCAATTGGCAATTGGCAACTCCGTCTGCGCCTGCTAATTTCCGCGCGCATGTCCGACTCGGCTGGCGCGGCCCCGGCGCCCTCAAAAGCAAAAGTGTTTCTCCGCCGGTTGATCACCACGGTGATTCTCTGGACGGTGATCATTGTCGCGTTGTTCTCCAGTCATCCGCTGATTTCCGGCGGCGTTTTTTTTCTCATCATCGTTTTTCTCGCGCTGGCCGGCCTCGCGGAATTTTACGGCCTCGTGGAAAAACGCGGCCTCGCGTGTTTCAAAGGGTGCGGGCTGCTCGGCGGCGCGCTGCTCATGGTCGGCACGTTTCTGCACCTGACGACAAAACATTTCGGCATCAACGATTCGCCCGCGCGCGCGAACGATTTTGAGACGGGCTTTCTGATTTTGTTCGTGCTGGGCCTGTGCGTGGGGCAGTTCGTTTCGAAAATGAACGCGACGGGACTTGTGGCCGTTTCCACGACGTTGTTCGGCCTGATGTATGTGCCGTGGCTGCTGAATTTCATCCAGAAAATAAATTTTTTCCCCGGCGTCGAGGGAAAATATTTCCTGCTCTATTTCGTGTTGCTGACGAAATTCAGCGACATGGGCGCGTATCTCACCGGCTCGCTCATCGGCAAACACAAAATGATCCCGCGCATCAGTCCGGGAAAAACGTGGGAAGGTTTTGGCGGTGCGCTTGTCGTCTCGACCGGCGCGAGCTTGGTCTTCGTGCATTTTCTCGGCGCCCACATGTTCGGCATGAACACAATGCACGCGATTAGTCTGGGGATCATTTTGAGTTCCACGGCGGTCATCGGTGATTTGATCGAATCGCTGTTCAAGCGCGAGGCGGGCGTGAAGGATTCGGGAAATCTTTTTCCCGGCATCGGCGGCATCCTCGACTTGCTGGACAGTTTGCTGTTCAATGCGCCGATCATGTATCTGTATCTGCGGCACATTTTGACGAACCCTTGAATTTACGATTTTCGATATACGATTCACGCGCCTTAAAACATTTTCCACACTTGATTTTATGACACGCGAAGAAATGAAAATGCGGACAAAGACTTATGCCAATCGGATCGTAAAACTTTGCTCCGCGCTGCCGGAAAACTGGATTGCGCGGACGCTTGGCAAGCAACTTCTTCGCAGCGGAACTTCTGTCGGCGCAAATTATCGCGCCGTCTGCCGCGCCAAATCGAATTTAGATTTCATCAACAAGCTCCGCATCGTTGAAGAGGAATGTGACGAATCACTTTTTTGGATGGAATTGCTGGTGGACAATAATTTAGTCAAAGCCGGTCGCCTGAATGAACTGATGAAAGAAGCCGATGAACTTTTGGCGATAGTCGTTTCATCCGCGAAAACCGCCCGAACCGCCATGGGCGCGTAAATCGCATATCGCAAATCGTAAATGAAAAACGTGGTTTTACTTGGCTCGACTGGCAGCATCGGCACCAGCACTGTGAAGGTCGCTGAAGATTTGCCGGACCAAATCCGGTTGCTCGCACTGGCCGCTGGAAATAATTCCGAATTGTTGTTCGATCAAACGCGCAAACATAAACCGGCGGCGATTTCCATTTCCGATCCGGCCAAGGCGAAGGAACTTCAAAACGAACTCGGCACTGCGACGCAGGTTTTTTGCGGCAGCGAAGGTTTGCTGAAACTCGCCACGCTGCCGGCGGCGGATATTGTTTTGATCGCGATTGTCGGCACGGCGGGTTTGCAACCGGCGCTCGCGGCGATTCGCGCGGGCAAAGATATTGCCGTCGCGTCGAAAGAAATTTTGGTGATGGCCGGCGAGATCGTGATGAACGAAGCGCGCAAACATGGCGTGCGTGTTCTCGCGGTGGACAGCGAACACTCCGCCATTTTCCAATGTCTTGACGGCAAGCCGACGAACTCGGTTCGCAAACTTTTATCGACCGCGAGCGGTGGGCCATTTCGCGATAAAACGCTTTGGCCGAAGGAAAAATTCTCCGAGATCACCGTCGAACGCGCGCTCAAACATCCGTCGTGGGTCATGGGGAAAAAAATCACGATTGATTCGGCGACGCTCTTCAACAAAGGCCTCGAAATGATCGAGGCGCGCTGGCTGTTTGACATCGAAATGGCGCGCGTCGGTGTGGTCGTACATCCGCAAAGCATCGTTCATTCGATGGTCGAGTTCGTGGACGGCTCGCTCATCGCGCAACTTTCCACGCCCGATATGTGTCTGCCAATTCAATACGCTTTGACTTATCCCGAACGCGCCGCGAGCGACCGCGTGCAGACGAATTTTCCGAAAATCGGCACGCTGACGTTTGAAGAGCCGGACACGGAGCGCTTTCCGGCAATTGAACTCGCGCGGCGCGCGGGCGAAATCGGCGGCACGTTGCCCGCCGTTTTGAACGCGGCAAACGAAATCGCGGTCGAAGCGTTTGTGAACCGCAAAATAAATTTTCCGCAAATCACCGAAATGGTGCGCTGCACGATGGACGCGCACAAAATCGTGGCGCATCCGACGCTCGAACAAATTCTCGAAGCCGACAATTGGGCGCGGCGAAATTCGTCAAATGGTTAAAAGTTTATTGGTTGAATGGTTTTTGCCAATTTAATCATTCAACAATTCAACGCTTCAACGATTGTGAAATGAAATTTTCCTGATATAATTTTGCAACTGAATTTTACATGACGATTTTGAAATACATTTTCATCGGGCTGGAAGTGGTGTTGTTGTTCAACCTGCTGATTGGCGTTCACGAACTTGGGCATTTTCTCGCGGCGAAATGGCGCGGGTTGAAGATTGACCGTTTTGCGATTTGGTTCGGCAAACCGATCTGGAAAAAGAAAATTGGCGGCGTTGAATATGCGCTGGGCTGGATTCCGGCGGGCGGCTACGTCGCACTGCCGCAAATGGCGACGATGGAACTTATCGAGGGCAAAAGCGGCGAGCCTGAAGAAAAAATCATCGAACCTTTTGCGGAGCGCGTGGGCGGCGATCTGAAGGAAACCAAAGTTGACGCGCTGCCGAACGTTTCGCCGCTGGATAAAATCATTGTGGCATTCGCGGGACCGCTGTTCAGTTTTGCGCTGGCGATTTTTTTCGCGTTCATCGTCTGGGGCGTTGGCAAGCCCGGCAACGGCGCGGACAATTCCACGATGATCGGCTGGGTTGATCCGACCGGTCCGGCTTGGAAATCAGGTTTGCGTCCGGGCGACACTATTTTGGAAATTGACGGCCAGCCGGTGAAACATTTCGCGCCGCCTGCGCTCGACAGCGTGACATGGCGTGTCGTGACCAGCGAAGGCACGAACATCGCCATAAAATATTTGCGCGACGGCCAGGAAGCAATGGCTTACGCCGTGCCGTTTCATCGCGCGACGAAATGGTATGAGCGCAAGGCGCTGCGGCAGATTCTCATCGCGCCCGTCATGAAAGCGTCCATTGACCAAGTGGCCAGCAACAGTCCCGCCGCGCTGGCCGGATT
>CAXUBD010000081.1:0-3942 GCA_964249225.1 uncultured Verrucomicrobiota bacterium
CGTCAATTCCGCGACTTTGTTCGCGAGATAATTGAGCCGGTATTTGACGATGTTCGGATTCCAGTCCGGATAGACTTTTTGAAATTTTTGCAGTTCGCCCTGCGCTTCCGAAAATTCTTTCAACGCGTCGCGTGGCTGGCCGGAACTGTAGAGCGAATCCGCCTGCTGGATGTAGCTGTAAATGACCACGTATTGATCATCGGCGCTGTTTTGCGCGCGCGCCGGCGGCGATAAAAATGTCAGGAATAAAATTGCGGATGCAGCAAGGCGTTTCATGCCCTCAAAATAACCGAACCGGACATGGTTTGGCAACGGCAACGCGCGATTGACCCGCGCCGCCGGTTCTGTTAGCGTGCGGCGTCCGAATGAATTCCGCGCTAAACCAGCATGTGCTCGTGCTGAACCGGTTGTGGCAGGCGGTCAACGTCTGCACCGCCCGCCGCGCACTCACGCTGCTTTTTCAAGGCCAGGCGCAGGTCGTCGTCAATGGCGACGACGGCGCGTTCCGCACTTTTAATTTTCATGAATGGCGCAATCTTTCCGAAAGCGCGCCGCCGGACGAGTCCATTCACGCCATTTCCTTTCGCATCCGCGTGCCGCGCGTCATCTTGCTCTTCATGTATGACCGGCTGCCGAAAAAAGAAGTCAAGTTCACGCGGCACAATATTTTTGAGCGCGACAAAAATATGTGCCAATACTGCGGCGGCGTTTTTGATCGCAAAGATTTGAACTTGGATCACGTCATCCCGCGCGATCGCGGCGGCCCGACGACTTGGGAAAACATCGTCTGCTCCTGCATCGAGTGCAACACGCGCAAGGCCAATCGCACGCCGCAGGAAGCCGGCCTGCATCTCGTCCGCAAACCCAAGCGCCCGAAATGGCGTCCTTTCGTGCAGGTCAGTTTCAGTTTGCACCGGCACGACAGCTGGAAACATTTCATTGACCTCGCCTATTGGAACGTCGAACTGGGTGAAGATGTCGCGTAAACGAAAACCATCGGCGAAACCAAATCGCCGTAGCGGTGTTTGAATTTAGTCCAGTGAACGTTATATTCACCCCGATGAAACGCGCCGGAAAAATTTTGCTTTGCCTCGCCAGCGGACTGGCGTGCAACGTCGTCGCTGCGGCGGATGATGCCGCGTTGCCGAACAATCCTTACGCGGCGCTCGTGACCCGCAATGTTTTTGGCCTGAACCCGCCCGCGGCGCCCGCCGCGCCCGCGCCCGCTGATCCGCCGCCGAAAATCACGCCCAACGGCATTCTGTCCATCTTGGGACGTTCTCAAGTTCTGTTCAAAGTCGCCGATTCCAAACCGGGGCAGGCGGCCAAGGATTTATCTTACAATTTGAGCGAAGGCCAAAGCCAGGACGACATCGCCGTGACGAGCATTGATGAAAAAGACGGCATCGTGACGTTCAACAACCACGGCACCGTGCAGGTGCTTCCCCTCATCCCCACAGCTGCGTCCGGCGGGTCCGCGCCCGCGCCCGCGCCAGCAACCGTCGGGGGAATAAGAATGCCCGGCGGCAGGATTCCTCCGCCCGCAGCCATGATGAATGATGGTGGCGGCGGCAATGGCGTTTTTGGCGGACGAAATCCCAATTCAGGCAACGGTGGCAATTTCAGACCGCAGTCGCAAGAAACGCTGACGCCAGAGGCGCAAGTGATATTGATGGAAGCCAATCGCGTCGCCACGCAAGACTTGGTCGATCAAGGAAAAATGCCGCCCCTTCCGCCCACTGCACTTACGCCAGACGAAGTGAAACAAAATCTGATTGCGCCGCCGATGCCGCCGTGATGACCGGTATCATTTTGCAGCCTTCATCAATTCCCAAAATTTCGGATTTTCCTGGAGCGCCTCATCCTCGCCGATTTTCAAGCCGGAACGGAACAGAAAATCCTTCAACGTGTGGCGGCTTAAAATCCGATGCACGAGCACGCCCAGTTCGTGCCGCTCAAAATAAACGCGGTAATCGCCCACGCGAAAACGATGGAGCGTGCGCCCCGCCTGCTCCAGCTTGCCGAACTCATCCAGTTCCGTGCCGAGTACTTGCTGCGGGAGTCCGCGGAATTCGCCGAGGATCTGCAACTGCAATTCCTTCGGCATCCGCGCCAGTTCCGCCGCGCTGGCGGGCGTAAAAATGATTTGGAACATGTTCATGATTGGTCGAGAGTCAATCCGGTTTAGGGTTTTTTGGTTGAGAGTTAAGGGACAATCAGGGAACGCCTCAATCCGCTCAACATTTTGCTCTGTTTTTCACACGCGGAATATAAATCATTGAAGGCAGTTTCCGACAAAAATCCCCGCCGCCTTGAAATAGTCGCTTGTGAAATGACTTCAAACAGTGAACCAGTTGCAATCTCAATGAAGCGTGCAAAGTCCATCCGGGATGAACGCGAACTGCCCTCGGCGATGTTGGATGAAATCGAAACGGCGGCGCGGCGCATCTGATTGATCAGCCCAAAACGCTCTTCGTCAGGAAACTGTCGCGTCAGGGAATAAACTGAATCCGCAAATTTAATTGCTTCCTGCCAGACCTCTAATTTCTCAAAGTTGAACATATCCTTGCTATATGCAGTTGTATTTTGTCTCTCAACTTTCAGCCTTCAACTTTCAACCGTCCAAATTGGTAGCGCGTACGGGAATCGCACCCGTCTCTCGGCCTTGAGAGGGCCGCGTCCTAGCCGATAGACGAACACGCCAATGCGATTATCCTAGCGAAGCCGCGCGGCGTGTCAATTCGCCGGCAAGACAAACCAACAAAAAATCCGTTCAATGAGGAAATATGAGGGCGGAATTTTTCTGAATTCCTGCCTTCAACATTTATCTTCGACTTAAAATTTCCGCGCGAATCTATTCCACCACGCGAAGGGTCCAAAAGTCACTCGCCAGATTTTGCGAGAGCAAATACGCGTAGGGAATCGTGAAATAACCTTTCTGTCCCCATGCCGCGCCCCACGAATTCCGCACGATGAACCGCTGCGCCGCGTCGTCGTAGCCTACTGCGACAACGGCATGACCGCCGACAACCTGTTCCGATGACGACGGCATATTCAACACACCCGTCTTCGCCACCTGCGGACTTTCAAACGCCGAATACACCGTGAAGCCGAACACAAACGGATAACCTGCCGCCAGGCAGCCTTTGAACTGGCCGAGATCGCGGCTCACGCTCTCGTAGGTCAATGCCCGATGCTTCAACGCATCGGTGTAACATTGCTTGGTCGGACGCTCCGCCGGTTTCGCGCCGGGCGGCCACGCGTTCGTGTTCGGATCGGCCGGCGTGGCGACATAAGGCCAGTCCGTTTCCGGACAGACGCCGAGTTTGTTCACGCTTTTGACGCCATCCCGGATTTGCGCGCCGCTGTCCGCGCCGACCGAGTGTTCCATGTCGCGTTCGTTGTAGTAAATGAACAAACGCGACGGAACAAAGTCCGGCAATTTTTGTTTCAAGCGGTCAAATTCAATCGCTCCGGCGATGGCGTTGGCCGTGCACGAACCGATCTGGCCCTGGTCATAAACTTTCGGACATTGCGGGCGCAAATCAATTTTAGGCGGCAGCGAAACCAGTTTGGCCAGCGGTGCGGCGAATTGATGATCGCGATGATCCGGCAAATCCGGCGACCAGCCGTAATGCGCGATTTTGCGTTGAACGATGATTTTTTTGCTCATGATTTTTGTTTGTGGTTTAGGTTTGAACTAAAGTTATTGAAACACAACGAGAAGAACTGCGGATAAAAACAAAGCCCCACCTTGACGGTGGAACACAGCTTGATTTCCCCGACCCGGCAGAGCCAAATTTTCCGCGACCTGTCATGCACAATCCAACCGTTAAAATGTTTGGAACCGACAAGACCCTGATTCCAAGCTCGCTTGTTTATTTCACGAACGCCGGTTTCTGTCAAACAGATTTTTTGAAATCTTATGGCACTAATATAATC
>CAXUBD010000081.1:3952-6413 GCA_964249225.1 uncultured Verrucomicrobiota bacterium
GCCTATTTTTGGTCGCATCCGGCATGAGCCGGATCATATTTTGTTTGTGAAATGAGAGCGGGCTGACGCCCGCAGCTACTATTTTGTAGCATCGAATGTGAATTCGATCATTTTAATGAATTTTATTTTGAGGAACTCATGCTTTTTGCCACGTGATTTCAGTAGCCTCGAACGTGAGTTCGATTATTTTGCGAAAGGCTTTTTTTATTTTGAGCAAGCTCACGCTTGCTGCTACAGAAAAGGGAAATGAAAAACCCCGCTCTTTTTCAAGAGCGGGGTGAGTAAGAAACTGATGGATTATTTCTTGCGGCGGAACAGCAATGCTGCGAGACCACTCAAACCAGCCAAGGCCATTGTGGACGGCTCTGGAACAACAGTTATAGGGGTTGTGCCAAACGCAGTCATTCCTGAACCGCTGAATAGCGAGATCGGAGATGAAGAGCTTGCTCCACTGGCATAGGTGAACAGATCAGACCAGCCAACTGCAGCATTTGCGGCAATTGCAGCAGCTAGGGTCGTATATGTAGAGTCCCAACCAATTACTACAACTGAATAGGCATTACCAGCAGTTGTTCCAGCAACTTGGAATCCCACACCACCATTATATGCAATTCCACCTTTCGCAACTCCAGATGCATTATCAACAATGGAAGCAACTGAATTATTAGCTGTGTTAGTAGCTATATTCCAACCGGCAATAAGCATTGCGGTTATTGAATTATATGGGTTATTAGCAGGTGTAAATGCAGTTGTATTATTAGTCGGATTGCCCGCAGGTGAAAGCAAATCCGTCGTACCTGTGACTGCCCATAAAAATGCAACATCAACTGTTCCCGGAGCTACAACTGTGGTGCCTTGCGTAGTAAAGTTATCATACACATAGCTTTTGGCTGTTGCAAAGTTAAAATATCCTTGAGCGAAAGTAGTGATACTGGCTGTTGTCAGTATAACGCCTGCAAGTATTAATTTTTTGATCATATATTAATTATTTTTTTTTGAGTTTGTTTTGAGATCCCTATTGATTATTGAACCGTAAAGGTATCTACCCAGTTTGATGTTGCTCCGAAATGCTGAATAAAATATGACTGACCGACTTTGGGATAGTATACTGGGTTTGTAGACTGTAGTGTGCCAGCTGTATCATACCAACCGGCAGGAGATGGTGATGCGTCAGCAGCATTATAGTACACAAGTGTGTTAGTATCTTTAGGTCAAGTACACTTAATATAAGTTTCTAGCGATGCTGTTGCAGGAATATTTACAATCTTTGGAAGCCTGGAGTGACTGAATAGTTGTTTGTCCCTTGAACTACCGAACCAACAAGGGTAACCGTTAGCGGTGTTCCTGAAGGGTTTTGGAGAAATGCACCTTGTCCAGGAGCCAATGTATTCGTAGAATAATTACCTAGTGTATCATACCAACCGGCCGGAGACGGAGACGCATCAGCTGCGTTATAATACACAAATGTTTTAAAACCTGAACCGGTCCAAGTTAAAAGTGACGTTACTCCAGATTGTAAGCATGATGTCAAAACCGTATTTACACTGTTTGTTCCATCTACATTTAGTTGATTGGCAATTAATGAAAATTGGTTAGCAGGTATTGTTAAGTTAACATAACCGACGACGTTCGCTGAATAAACCTGCGCTTGTGAAGTTGAAATCCCGGCTGCGAGCGCGGCGGCAGCGGCGAGAAGTAGTGTTTTTGTTCTCATTGTTGTTTGTTGTTGTTCTTAATTTACCGTGTGTAGAGCTACTATTGCAAACACCGTGCCGCCTGTCAATTTTATTTTGCCTTTTATTTGAACGTTTTAAACGGCAGGCACGCATTCCCGTAAATCGCCCGAAACCTCAGTGTTTTCAATGGTTTTTTGACGTAAAATGCGGCGGTCCGGCGAAGATGACTTGAAATCGTAACATTATTTTTTACACATTAACCCGCCCCCGCCGCCGGAAATGGTCGAAAATGTGACACGACCGGCTCAATCACCGGCAGTGGCCAAAAAATTTTGGCAGCGACCTGATTGGTGGGGCGAGGCTCCGGACGAGCCGCTTCAGATCAAGTCGGGTCCGGCTCGCGAGGACGCTCGCCCCACCGATTAGGTTTTAAATCAGGACACCACCAGGATTTTCAGGGAATCCCCGGCGGGTTTGGCCGCCAAAGCGATGGCGGCGGCGGTTTGTTCCAATGGAAAATAATGGGAGATCAAACCGCGCACGTCGAGCTGGCGCGAAAAGACGAGGCGGGCGACTTCGGCTTGCAGCGTGAAATCGGAGGAATAGCTGCCGATGAGGTCTTTTTCGTCAAGGCAAATGGAAGTGAAGTCGAGGGTCGAGCGTCGAGCGTCGAGGGCAGGAGATTCCCGGCTTTCGTCTCTCGGCTCTCGTCCCTCGACCGGCGCGGAGCGCCGAGTGTGGGCGAAGAGCAAAACCTGTCCGCCGCCGCGCACGAGTTGCAAGGC
>CAXUBD010000081.1:6423-10628 GCA_964249225.1 uncultured Verrucomicrobiota bacterium
GTCGAGGGTCGAGGGTCGAGGGTCGAGGGTAAGAAGCTTCTGGCTCTCGACTTTCGACACTCGAGCCTCGACCAACGAAGTCCAGCGCGCGCCGAATTTTTTCGCAAGTTTTAATCGTGGTTCAAGCAGGTCGGTGGCGAGGACGTTCATGCCGCGCAGTCGAAGAATTTTCGTGAACATCAAACCGATCGGCCCCTGCCCGGCCACGAGGACGTTGTCGCCGCGCAGAAGGTTGAGGCGTTTGACGGCCTTGAGCACGGTGTTGACGGGTTCGAGCAGCGCGCCTTCGGCATAGGAATTCTTGGCGGGAATTTTCACGACGCCAGGCAAAACGAAATTCATCACGCGGACGTATTCAGCGTAGCCGCCGCCAGCGGGTTCAAAACCGGCGGTGATGCCGGTGCGCTTGTAGGTCGCGCATTGGGCGAATGCGCGGTGGCGGCAGAAATTACATTTCAGACAGGGAACGTGATGGTGCAAGGCGACGCGGTCGCCAATTTTGAAACGGCCCGCGAGGACGCTCGCCCCACCAAGTTTGACAATCGTGCCGGCGGTTTCGTGGCCGAAGATGCGCGGTGGCGGGACGGTTCCGTAATGGATTTTTTTTATGTCGGTCGGGCAGACGCCGCACACAGCGACCTTGACGAGCAATTCGTTCGCGCCGATGCGCGGGACGGGCACGGTTTCGAGGCGCAGGTCGTTGACGCCGCGATAAACGACGGCGCGCATGGTTTTCGGGATGGCGGTCACGGACAATATTTAGCCACAGATGAAACACAGATGAAACACGGATTTTGGGAAGAAAAATTTGCCACAGAGGCACAGAGGCGCAGAGTGAAGCAATTTTATTTTCTCGGTGAGCTTTGTGACTCGTTGGCAATAAATTCCGTGAACCACGGTTCCGGTGCGCAGGAAAATTCCTTTGGCTCGCCGCGCCAGACAAATTTTATCGAGCAGGCGTGAAGCGCGTGGTTTTCAAAAATCAATTTTGCGCGCTGCGCGGCGGTCAGGCGGTTTTCGACGAGCGCCAGATATAAATCCTCGTCACCGCCGTAAAGTTTGTCGCCGACGATGGCGTGGCCAAGGTGCGCTAGATGGATGCGAATCTGGTGCTTGCGTCCGGTGCGCGGAACGATGCGCAGCAGGGAAAAAGTCGAGAGTCGAGGGTCGAAGGTCGAAGGCAAGAACGTTCGCGTAAATCGTTTCTGGGCGAAAAATTCCGTTTGCGCGGACGCGCCGTCGGGGCGAACGCAATCTTTCACGACCACGCGGCTGTGTTCGTCCTTGCCGAGCGGCGCGTCAATGATGCCGTGTTGCTCGCGCACGTGGCCGTGGACGATGGCGAGATATTCTTTTTCGAAGGCGCGGCTTTCGAGAATTTTTCCCAGCTCGCCGGCGGTTGCGGAATTTTTTGCAATCAAAACAACGCCGCTCGTTTCGCGGTCGAGACGGTTGACGAGATGCGGCTGCGCGGAATTTCCCAAATGCAGCCGCGCGCGGCCGATGAGGCTGGACCGCTCGCCGTTTTTGGTCGGATGGCAGACCAAGCCGGCGGGTTTGTTGATGACCAGCAGATCGGCGTCTTCATGGAGAATGACGAACACAAGAAATTTTAACCACGGATGCACGCGGATGAACACGGATTTTTTTCGGGCGCGAAAACTTTTTTTCGGCGGCTTGTCATTTTTGGGCGACGGATTATCCTGCTCGTCTTGAAAGAAAAATGGAATCGCTGGCTGCCGTGGATTTTCGTCGCGCTGTTCGCAGTGTCGCGGATTCCGGGCGTGCTGCCGTTGAATTTCAGCGCGGCCTACGCGTTCGCGTTCTGCGCGGGTGTTTATTTCCGCGGCGCGGCGGCGTGGTGGCTGCCGCTGGGCGTGATCGCGGTCACGGATGTCGCGCTGAACCTTTTTTATTATCACGTCGCGCCGTTCGGTTTTTATCTGCTGCTGAATTACGCGGTCTTCGCGGCGCTCATCGGCCTGGGCAAATGGTTCGGGCCGCGCTCGTCGTTTTTCAAGCTGCTGGGCGGCGGTTTGCTGGGCGCGATCATTTTTTATCTCGTCACCAACACGCTGACGTGGTCAGAGGATGTCGCCTATGCCAAAACCATCGCTGGCTGGATTCAGGCGCTGACCGTCGGGCATCCGGAAATCCATCCGACGACGTGGGAGTTTTTCCGCAACACGCTGTTGAGCGGCGGCATTTTCACCGCGCTGTTCGTCGCGACGGCGAAATTGAGCGCGCCCGCCGAATCGCCCGCCGAAAAAAAAGCCGGCGCGCGCGACGAGGAATCGGAAGCTGCGGAAAATCCGGAGGAAGCGAGCGCGTGAAAATCGGCGTCATTTCCGACACGCACGATTTTCTCGACCCGCAAATTGCAAAAAAATTTTCGGGCGTCCGGCACATCCTGCACGCCGGCGACATCGGCACCAACTGGATCACGTTCCAGCTCGAACAGATCGCGCCCGTCACCGCCGTGCGCGGCAACAACGACTTGGGCTCGACGTTCCGCGAAACGGAAACGGTCGAGCTGGCCGGCAAAAAATTTCTAATCCACCACATCGTCTCAATGCAGTCGCCGGCGGAAAAATTCAAACTCCTGATCGCGCGCGCCAAAATCCGGCACGGAACGCAGCGCGGCGATTTTCCACTGCGACGAAAACGGAATTCGCCCGGAATTTTTGCCGCTGTGATTTTTCAACGACGGATTAACACAGATGGACACAGATGGGAAAAAGCATCCGCAGATTACATAGATTGGAAACAAGCAATTTAATCTGCGAAATCTGCGGACAAAAAAGTTTTGATCCGTGTTCATCCGTGTGCATCCGAGGTTAAAAGTTTTTGCACAGCTTCACGAACTTCTTCTGGCGTCGCGGTCGGCGGCAATGCTTTCCCAAAACGCACGGTGACGGGATAAAAAAAGTGACGCGGCCATTTCCAAAAAATTTTCCCGCGCTCAAAACTGAACAAACTGCACCAAACGCCGACGAGCGCGCCCGGCACGATCGGCGCGACCGTGTTTTTCATGACGCGCTCGAAACCGCGATGGAAATCGTTCAGTTCGCCGGGGCGCGTGATCTGGCCCTCGGCAAAAATGCCGACGACATCGCCGCCGCGAATCGCGTCGCCGGCGGTTTGCAGTGATTTGAGCAGTTCGCGCGGGCCCTGCGTCGCGGCGATCGGAATGATTCCAAGGATTCCCATGAACGGCTTGATCCACCATAGTTCATAATAACTTTTGTCCATGATGAAACGGATTTTGCGGTCGGTCGCCGCCATGAGCAACGGCGCGTCCACGAACGAAACGTGATTGCAAACGAACAATGCGCCGCCCTTGGCCGGAATGTGGTCGCGGCCGTCAATGCGAATCCGGTAAACGGAATGCGTCACGCACCACAACACAAAACGCAGCAGCGCATCGGGCAGCAAAAACAAAACGTAGAGCGCGCCGGCGAACGTCAGCGCGCCGCCGACGAGAAAAATGTGGCGCGGTGAAAGTTGCAATTGTTGCGCAAGCAGCCAGTGCGCGCCCGACGCAAGAAAAACGCCGGCGAAGGAAAGCAGGTTGGCGGTCGCCTGGACTTCGCCCTTGTTTTCGCGCGCCGGTTTGTGCTGCAACAGCGCGGCGATGGGCACGATGAAAAATCCGCCGGAAAATCCGAGGCAGGCCAGCAGCATAAGCGCGTTCGTCACGGACAAATGCGGCAGCGCCAGCAGCGCGGAAAAAATCGCCAGCCCGAACGCGCCAAGCGGCACGAGGCCGTATTCGATTTTGCCGCCGGACAAATACCCGGCCGCGACGCTGCCCAGCCCGATGCCGAGCGCGAGCGCGACGTTGAGCAGGCCGATTTTGGTTTCGTCAACGTGCAACACGTCCGCGCCGTAGAAAAAAAGATCCAACAGCAGCAGCGAACCGAGGAAATTAAAATAGGTGTTGCCGATGATGGCGAGCCAGAGCGGACGGTCGCCGCGCATCGCGCGCAACTGCCGCCAGACTTCGCCGGGAAAATTCGGGCTGAATTTTTTTCGGGGATTCGCCGCCGGGATTTTGGTGATTTGCCGGCACGAAAAAAAACCGATGACCGCCAGGCCGATGAGGACGAGACCGGAAATCCATTGTTCGCCGCGCAGTTCTTGCGAAAGGACGGCGGCGGCGACCGTGCCGAGGATGATGGCCATGAAGGTGCCGAGTTCGAGGA
>CAXUBD010000082.1:0-7592 GCA_964249225.1 uncultured Verrucomicrobiota bacterium
AACTCCACGGTAAAACCGTGCTGCCGCTGGGCGTCGTGAAAAAATAACTCCGCCGATTTTAAAAACTGGCTTGACGCGAATTTGCGTTTTCGTTCTATTGCGTTAAAGGTAAATGCAAATGAAAAAAATCATCGGAACCGCCGGCCTGCTCACCGCAACTTTTTTACTTGCCACCACCAGGACTGCGCGAGCGGAATTTGTCATATCCGGTTTCAGCGGCATCAGCAGCGCTTACGACAACGACCTGCACCTGCACGAGAACAACGGCTCGGATCTGACTTTTCACAACGCGTCCTACCAGACGCATGACTTCGACTCGCCACTGTATTACGGCGCACGCCTGACTTATTTTTTGAGCCGCCAATCACATTGGGGCTTTGGCCTGGAATTTTTCCATTCCAAGGTCTATCTCGACACCGGCAGCTCGTTTCATGTCACCGGCACTCGCGGCGGCGCGCCGGTCAACGACACCGAACCTGCTTCCAACACGTTCTATGATTTTAATTGCTCGCACGGATTGAATTACCTCACGGCGGACGCGTTTTACCGTTTTTTTCTGGCCGATCCCGATAAAAATTTCCTCGGCCGGTTTCAACCCTATCTCGGCGCGGGCTTGGGCATCACCATACCCCATGTCGAAGTGGAATTGACCGGCCTGCCGCGTTTCGAGCAATACGAGTTCGGCGGCCTCGGCGCGCAGGCCATCGCCGGCTTGAGTTTCTCCGTCACCAAACACATCCAGCTTTTCACCGAATACAAATTCACCTACGCCGACCTCGACAAACTGGATTTCTCCAATGGCATCACCAGCGGTAACATCAGCCTTGACTCCATGGCGAACCATCTGGTGTTCGGCGCCAGCTACCGTTTTTAGGCGCGGAAAATTTCCCGGATCGCGTCGCGCAAAACCGAAACCATTTTCCTCGCCTGCGCCGTCGTCGTGCAATACGGCGGCATCAGAACAATGACGTTTCCAACCGGTCGCGTCAGCACGCCGCGCCGAGCCATCGCCTCGCACACGCGAATGCCCGCGCGTTCGCGCAAATCAAACGGCGCGCGCGTCCGCCAATTTTTCACCAGTTCGATTCCGGCGATCAAACCGACCTGCCGGACGTCGCCGACATTTGGCAACGACCACAATTTTTTTAATTCCTCGCGCAAAATATTTTCGAGATTTTGCCGCGCGCGAATGGATTGCGCGCTCTGCAAAATTTCCAGGCTCGCCAGCGAAGCCGCCGCGCCAAGCTGATTTCCCGTGAAACTGTGGCCGTGAAAAAAAGTTTTAAACTCGTGATATTCGCCGAGAAACGCATCAAAAACTTTCTGCGTCGTCAACGTCGCCGCCATCGGCAGATAGCCGCCGGTCATGCCTTTGGCTAAACAGAGAAAATCCGGCTGGACATTTTCGTGCCGGCACGCGAATAAAATTTCCGCTTTCCGCTTTCCGCTTTCCGCAGTTCCCGTTCTGCCAAACCCCGTCATCACTTCGTCAGCAATCAACAGTGCGCCGTGACCACGCGCGATTTCAGAAACCTGCTTCAGCCACGTTCGCGGCTGCGGAATCATTCCCGCCGCGCCTTGCATCAACGGCTCGAAAACAAATGCGGCGTAAGGATTTTCTTTTCGCTTTTGCGTCGAGAATTTTTTTTCAACCAGGCCGACGCATTCCCAATTGCATTTGCGATAATCGCGCGCGTCGGCGCGCTCCGGTTTTGCGCGGTTGAACGGACAGCGATAACAATACGGCGACATGACCTTGTCCGTCTGGAAGAGCAACCCGGAAAAACTTTTGTGAAACAGATCAATATGCCCGAGCGAGACTGCGCCGACGGTGTCGCCATGATACGCGCCGTCGAGCGAAAGAAATTTCAGGGATGATTTTTTGCCGCGCGTGCGCCGCGTGAATTCGTAAGCCAGCTTCAACGCGACTTCGAGCGCCGTCGAGCCGTCGTCGGAAAAGAAAACTTTTTGTAATTTTTCGGAGGGACGAGTTCCACGAGTCCCAAACTTTGAATGGGGACTCGTCGAACTCGTCTCTCCGATTTGTTTGAGGTTTGCAATCGCGACCAATTTTTCCGCCAACAAGCTTGCCGGTTCATTTGCCAATCCCAACGCGGAACTGTGCGAGATTTTTTTCAATTGCCGCGCAATCGCCGCGTTGATTTTTGGATTTTGATGCCCGTGCAAATTTGTCCAGATCGAAGAATTGGCGTCGAGATATTCGCGTCCTTTCACGTCGCGCAGCACCGCACCTTTGCCGGACGTGATCACGATCGGTTCGCGCTTGAGCCAGTCGCGCATCTGCGTGAACGGATGCCAGACAAACTTACGGTCGAGTTGGGCGAATTTATTCATCAGTCCAAATTCTGAAGTCCAATGTCCAGGTTTTTGAACTTACGAATCAATTGAGAAACGTCTTTGGATGAATGCGAAGCGGTCAACGTCACGCGCAGCCGCGCTTTGCCGCGCGCGACGGTTGGATAACGGATTGCTGGAATACAAATGTTTTGTTCGCGCAGTCTTGAAGCGATCTCAAGGGCTTTGGTTTCATTGCCAACGATGATCGGAATTATCGCGCTTTGAAATTTTGAATTTTGAACTTTGAATTTTGAATTGAATTGTTTGACACGCTGCCAAAGTAAATCACGACGGGACTCGCCGGCCTTTGACTGGATAAACTTTATCGCCGCCGTCGCTGCGGCCGCGGTTGCCGGAACCGGCGCGGTTGAAAAAATAAAACTGCGCGCGCGGTTCACGAGAAAATCAATCAGCGCGCGCGAGCCGCAAATGTAACCGCCGCTGGCGCCGAGCGCCTTGCCGAGCGTGCCCATCTGGATTTCGATTTGATCGGCGACGCCGAGTTCTTCCGCGAGGCCGCGACCGTTTTTGCCAATGATGCCAGTCGCGTGCGCTTCATCCACCATCAGCCTAGCGCCATATTTTTCCTTGAGCGCGACGATTTCGCGCAGCAGGGCGCGGTCGCCATCCATCGAGAAAATGCTTTCCGTCACGACCAGAATTTCCGCTTTCCGCTTTCCGCTTTCCGCTTTTGAATTCGTGTCCGTCCATTTCAAAATATCTTCCAAATCGTTCAAATCATTGTGATCAAAAATTCGCAGTTTCGCGCCGCTCAGCCGCGCGGCGTCCACGATGCAGGCGTGAGCCAGTTTATCAATGACGATGATGTCGTCCTTGCCGAGCAGCGCGCAAATCGTGCCGACGGCGGCGGCGTAACCACTCGTAAATGTGAGCGCGGCCTCGGTTTTTTTGAAGGCGGCGAGAGATTCTTCCAGTTCGTGAAACGGCGCGAGCGAGCCGCAAATCAAGCGTGACGCGCCTGCGCCTGCGCCGAATTTTTTAACGGCCTTGATTGCGGCTTCTTTTAAAACCTGATCGTTGGCGAGGCCGAGATAATCGTTGGAGGAAAAATTGAGAAACGTTTTGCCGCCGATTTTTATGCGCGGCGATTGCGGCGAATCCACACGACGCAACTGACGGAATAAATTTTGTTCATGGACGACCGCAAGCCGTTGTTTTAATTCGTCGTCCAAAGAAATCATCGGAATAATTTACGATTTACGATTTACGATTTACGAGCCAAAAAACGCGCGGCGCGCAAATGGTAAACTGAAATCGTAAATCATATCGGCGGAATCGCCCAGCGGCCGTCAATCATGCTGGCGTTGACATTGTCGGTGTTGGCAATGACAGTTTCGTAAAAGTCGGCAGAATTTGTTACGGCGGGTATGGCGATCAAATCGGCGGTGGCGTTTTCAGAAAGTTCGCCGATCTGCCCGGCCAAGCCAAGGGCGCGCGCGCCGTTGACGGTGGCCATGCGCAAAATTTCTGCGGGCGAAATTTTTGAATCATTCGCGGCGAGCTGGCGCATTTCCTCGAACAGGTTGAGTTCGAGTTTTTGTTTTCCGATTTTGCGCGTGGTGGCGAGGCTGTCGGTACCGAGGCAGACGTTCACGCCGGCCTTGGCAAGCCGCGCGCGTAGAAACGGCGGATGGCGAAAGTAGGCGTGGCTGCGCGGACAATGGACGACGTGGACGCGCCGTTTGCCGAGCAGGGCGGCGTCGCCGCGCGCGAGGAAATTGACGTGGATTGCGATTAAATTTTCGCCAAGCATTTTCTGGCGTTCAAAATGTTTCACGGGCGAGCCGAGGCCGCAGTCGGAATTGTCGCGCTCGTTGCGTTTGAGCCAGTCGTGCATGTGGCCTTGCGCGCGCATGAACATTTCAAATTCCTGTTCGGATTCGGCGACGTGGGTGGTGACGCGCCATTTTTTTTTGCGCGCAAGCTCGGCAGTCAGGCGGAGCAGTTGTGGCAAAGTGGAGTAGGGCGCGTGCGGCGAAAGCGAGGCGGAACAACGCATGTGCACGAGCGAATCAATTTTTTCCACGGCCTCGCGCAAAATTTCCTTCGGGTCGCGCTTGGCGCGGATGCCGGTCATTTCGAGAAATGAAAAAACGCGCAGCGGCGTGGCGTCCCAGACTTCGGGCAAAAGTTCTGGCATGGCTTCGATGTCGGCAACAGTGGTCGTGCCGGTTTTCAAAAGCATGTGCGCGCCGTGCAGCCAAGAGTGCGCGTATTCGGAGTAGCTCCAATTGGTTTTGGCGGCGGTGATGAGGGAAATCCAGTCGGTGAAAGTTTTTGGCGGCGGCAATTGTCCGGCCATGTCGGTGTAATCGAGATGACAATGGGCGTTGACGAGGCCGGGCAGCAAAATGACTTCGCCGAGATCCAAAACTTTTTCGCCTACGTGCGATTGCAAATCCGCCCACGAGCCGACGGCGCGGATTTTATTTCCAGAAATCAGAATGGCGCCGTTTTCAATCGGCGGCTGTGAAACGGGCAGAATGGTCCGCGCGCGCAGGATCACGGGCTAAATTCCGGCATCGCGGCGGGCGGTTTTTAGTTTCACGGCGTCCTTGTGGTTGTGCTGCTTGCGGATCTGCTGCTCGATTTTTTTCGTGACGCGGTCAATCGCGGCGTAAAGATCGCTTTCCACATCCTTGGCAAACAGATCCGGGCCGCGCACGGCGAGGCGCATGGAACAGCAGAATTGTCTTTCCGGCACGCGCGTATGGTCATGTTCCAGCGTGACGCGCGCATCAATGGCTTTGGGATCGAAGTGATCGAGTTTTTGGATGCGTTTGACGACGTGTTCTTCCAGCGCTTTGGTCAAGGTCACGTTGTGGGTCGAAAGAATCAATTTCATTGCCGTCCAAGATGCAACCGGCGGCGGCCAAAATCCAGTTTTTCCTCTCCGATAAAAACCTACAGCGAGAGTCATGCCAATTTTGCTTGTGTTGGGGCGAATGTTCGTTAAGCTTCAGCGCAGATGGCTTTTGGATTACAACTATCGCAGCGACTTTCGCAATCCCTGGTGCTCGCCCCGCAACTCCAGCAGTCGCTGGCATTGCTTCAAGCGCCGACGCTCGAACTCAAGGCGCTCGTCGAACAGGAATTGCAGCAAAACCCCGTGCTCGAAGAAATCGCCGAGCAGGAAATTGAGCTGCCGGATCGCCCGCTCGAGGACGTCGGCGAAACGAGCGACGCCACCGCCACGCCCGATCCCGCCGAACGCGCGGAAGACTTGCCCGATGCGCCGACGGATTCCGATCTGGAAAAAAGTGACGCCGCGCCGTCCGACGATTTCCAGGAGGAATTCGACAAGCTCGTGCAACTGGATCAGGAATGGCGCGATCATTTTTCGCAGTCGAATAACGCCATCCGCCAGACCACCGACGACGAGGAAAAACGGCAGTTCATGTTCGATTCGCTCACGGCCGGAACTTCGCTCGCGCAGACGTTGATGGATCAGGTGCGCGAATCAGCTTTGACCGAGGAACAGCGCGGCATCGCCGAATTGATCGTCGGCAACATTGACGACTTCGGTTATTTGAAAGCGACCGTCGAGGAACTTTCCGCGTCCAACAATTTGCCGCCCGAAAAAATTTCCGAAGTGCTCAAGGTCATTCAAACGTTTGATCCGTGCGGCGTCGGCGCGCTCGATCTGCGTGAATGTCTTCTCTTGCAACTCGACCGCTCCGGCCAGCAGGACACTTTGGAGTATCGCATCGTCCGCGATTTCATGGAAGCGCTCGGCAAACGCCGCATTCCCGAAATCGCGCGCGGCACCAATCACACCGTCGAGGAAGTGCAGCACGCGATGGCGCGCATCGGACGCCTCGAACCGCGGCCCGGACGCGCCTTTTTGCCGGACACCGAGCAATTTATTTTGCCCGAAGTCTTCGTGAAAAAATCCGGCGATGATTTCACCGTCACGACCAACGACGAGCACATTCCGCACCTGCGCATCAGCAACGTCTATAAAGATTTGATGTCGCAGGGCGAGAACGACGCCGAGGTCAAAAATTACATCCGCGAAAAAATCCGCGCCGGAAAATTTCTCATCAAAAGTTTGCACCAGCGGCAGCAGACGATCTTGAACATCGGCAAGGAAATCGTCAAACGCCAGCGCGACTTCATGGAAAAAGGCGTCGCATTTTTGAAACCGATGACCATGTCGCAGGTCGCCGATGTCGTCGGCGTGCACGAAACCACCGTGAGCCGCGCGGTCTCGGCCAAATACATCGAGACGCCGCAGGGCATTTTCGAGATGAAATTTTTCTTCACCGCCGGCTTGCAAAACGGGACCGGCGAAGGCGTTTCCAACACGAGCGTAAAAGACATGGTCGCCGAAATTTTCAAGGCCGAGGACGCGGCGCGACCGTTGTCCGACCAGGAAGTCGTGAAAATGCTGGGCGACAAAGGCATCAACATCGCCCGCCGCACCGTCGCCAAATATCGCGGCGAACTGAACATCCTGCCATCGAATCTGCGGAAGGTTTATTGAAAAATTTGGCGGGACGATGCTTTATGGGTCTTGTGAATGCGAACATCTAGTTGCGAAATGTGAGAATCCCGGCGCTTGAACCCGTCGAGGTAGAGGCGCTCGCGGATTCCGGCGCGGTGCATCTCTGCATCCCCGAACACGTCCGTTTGCAACTCAAACTGGATTCGCTCGACAGCAAAGAGGTCACCCTCGCCGACGGCAGCAAACGACTCGTGCCTTATGTCGGCCCGCTGGAAATTCGATTCAAAAACCGGATTGGTTTCGCCGGCGCGCTGGTCATGGGTGATCAGGTTTTGCTGGGGGCGATACCGATGGAAGACATGGATCTGATCATCGTTCCCAAAGAACGGCGGCTGGATGTCAACCCCGCCAGCCCGAACATTGACTGCTCCAGCGCGAAATAATCGTCGTTCCCAAATTATTTCTTCTTCAACTCTGCCTTCGTCGCCGCTTGCAACGCATCCAGTTCGTCGCGCAATTCGTCCTTCTTTTTCCGCTCCATCCGGTCAATGAACAAAATGCCGTTCAAATGATCCGTCTCGTGCTGCACCGCGCGCGCCAGCAATCCGCCCGCGCGAAACTGGATCGGCTTGCCTTTCTCGTTCAGCGCCTTCACGTCCACAGATTCGGGCCGCGTGATCTCTGCAAAAATTTCCGGGAAACTCAAACAACCTTCGCCGCTCGTCGCCGGTTCGCCGACGGCTTTGAACTCGGGATTGATCAAGAC
>CAXUBD010000082.1:7622-10587 GCA_964249225.1 uncultured Verrucomicrobiota bacterium
GCTGGCCGTCGAGTTCGAGCGTGGACGGACGGTCTTTGCTTGCTTCGCGCACGTCAATCACCGTGAGCTGCAGCGCGTGCCCGACCTGCTGCGCCGCCAGCCCGACGCCATGGCTCGCGTGCATCGTCTCAAACATATCCGCGATCAATTTTTTTATCTCCGGCGTGATTTTCTCGATGCGCGCGCCTTTTTTACGGAGAATCGGATTGCCGTATTTGGTGACTGGAAGAATCATGAAAGATTAATCTGCGTTGACGTTGAGAATCTCCAAAACGCGTTGCAATTCGTCGTCGCTGAAAAATGAAATCTCGACCGCGCCTTTGCCTTGCGCGTATTTGAGTTGAACTTTTGTCCCAAATTTTTCGCGCAATTTTTCTTCCAGCCGCACGATGTTGGAATCCACCGGGACGGTGCTCAAAGGTTTCGCGCCGTCGCTGGAAATTTTCTGGCCGCGCGATTGCAACTTCGCGATCAACCCCTCCGTCTGCCGCACATTCAAGCCTTCCTTGATGACGCGCTCGGCGGCGAGCCTTTGGCTTTTTTCGTCCGCGAGGCCGAGAATGACTTTCGCGTGGCCGACGGAAAGCCGGCCTTCGCGCACAAATTTTTGCACCGCGTCCGGCAATCGCAACAGCCGCGTCGCGTTGGCGACCACGGCGCGGCTCTTGCCGACCTTGAGCGCGATTTCTTCCTGCGTGAGTTGAAATTGTTCCGCGAGCTGCGCGTAACCCTGCGCTTCTTCCAACGCATTGAGATTTTCGCGCTGGAGATTTTCGATGAGCGCGAGTTCCAGCACCGCGCGGTCATCGGCCTCGCGCGTGATGACGGGAACTTCCGGCAGATTCAAAAGCTGCGCCGCGCGCCAGCGCCGTTCGCCCGCGATCAATTCAAAAAATCCGTTGCGCTCGCGCACGATGAGCGGCTGCACGATGCCTTGTTCGCGGATGGAATCGGCCAGTTCGCGCAACGCCTCCTCGGAAAATTCCTTGCGCGGCTGGAGCGCGGATGGACGCACGCGATGCAACGGCACGCGCAGCACGCGTTCGCGATTGTCCGGCGCGGGCGGCGCGGCGATTGCGACGGCGGGTTGAACGGACGGCGCGGGCGCGGATTGCGTGAGCGGCGGATTGCCGCCCAACATCGCGCCGAGGCCGCGTCCCAATGCAGGTTTTGCCATGCAACGAGATTGTCGCAGGGCGGGGAAGTTGTCAACGCGAGGTGATTTGGTTCCGCCAATAAAAAAAGGCGGACCGAAGTCCGCCTTGCGTTTTAAAATGTTCAATCGGCCCGCACGTTCAAGTGCTCATGTGGTTCACCGTGTCGCTCCACTCGCTTTGCTGGTTGCCGGAACCCATCGCGCAGGCGCGAATGCCGTAGGTGGTTCGGGGTATGGAACTCGCCGTTCCATTGCTGGCCTTTTGAGGACAAGGCAACTCCATGGCCAAGACGCTTTGACCGGCTACATGGAATGCCTAATAAAACGGATGTTTTCTCGCTGCTAACTGTTGGGATATGCCCAGACATGGTTAAGGCGATACAACGCGATAGAATTGTGCCGGGTTGGTCGCGGCGTTTTCTATGAATTGATACTGGCCGGGCGCAATTTCCACCGCTCCACCCAGCAAAAACCAGTTGGACAACGGTTGCGCCAGATTCGTGGAGGTTAAGACACTGAAATCCGCGCGGGGAACATTGGTGAACGTGAATTGGAAAGTTTGATTCACCGGTGACTGCGTAGCATCCGACAAAACAGGCGGGTTATTCCTGGGCACTAACTGGGCTTCAACCGCGCCGAGATCCGTCCCGTTGCCGGAAGGTCGTGGATAGCCCCGTTGATCCGTGGTTACGTCCGCCGCCTGAGCTGCGTCAATGGCCGGTGAACCGAACAGCGGCGGCATGGTTGGCGTCGGTCCGCCGTAGTTCCCGAGCGGCGCGAGCAGCGGAGCGGCGGTGATGGCCGGTGGGCCGCTGATGGTGCCGGGAGAATAAATGTCGTTATATAAATCCTGAACCACATTGCCACCTTGAAGAGTGAGATAGCCGGCGTAAATATCAATGTCAGCACCGGAGTTTCCGGAATTTCCGGCCACAATGGAATTCACCAGCGTGACATTTGCATTATAATACAGCATCAAACCGCCCCCGCCGTAATCTGACCCTTCATTGTTGACGGAATTGCCCGATGCAGTGATCTGGTCCAGATAAGCTGTCACAAAACCGAGAAGGCAACCACCGCCCATTGGGGCGGTGTTAGCGGTGAAAGTAGAGTTCGTGACATAAAGAAATTGCTGACTAAATAGCGCTCCGCCCATTGAGGCGGCAAAGTTTTTATAAAGTGCGCATCCGATCAGGGTCAGCGATCCTTGACTCATGATGCCACCGCCGTATTGCGCCGAATTTCCCGCCACGGTGCACCGGTTCATCGTCAGCGTGCCCGCATTGAAAATGCCGCCACCTTGATTGAAGCCGGGTGAGCCGCCGTTGGTGATGATCAAGGAATCCAATTCCACAGTTTCTCCAGAATTCACAGATACGACCGTTCCGTTGGCGTTGCCGTTGATTTGTATCCCGTTAGGAAGCGCCGAAGCGTCAATGACAATGCTGCGGTCCATGGTCAAACCGCCGTTCGTGAGCAGGATGACCGACAGGTTGGTGGCAAAGGTGATGGTATCGTGCACAACCCCACCTTCAGCAGTTTCCGCCAGAACCTGCCTTAAAGAGCCGGTGCCACCATCATCGGCGGGGGACGTTACCGTGAATGTCTGCGGGTTCCGCACCATCAGCAAAGCGGGGGAACTGGTGACGCAACTCACTAGATTGGAGACCACCACGGTGTAACTGGTGCCACTATTGGTAAGTTGCAGATTTGTCACCGTAAGGCTGTAATTCGTGGTTCCTGAAAGGGCCTCGGAATTAGCGAACCATTGATAGGCGACTTCATCTCCGCTCGCGTAGACTAGGAACG
>CAXUBD010000083.1:0-10579 GCA_964249225.1 uncultured Verrucomicrobiota bacterium
GAGCCGCGCGAGGTCAATCGCGGCTTCCGTATGTCCGGCGCGGCGCAGCACGCCACCTTCGCGATAGCGCAATGGAAAAACGTGGCCGGGACGAACCAGATCGTGCGGCTGGGTTTTTGGATTGGCGAGCAATTGAATGGTGCATGCGCGGTCGGCGGCGGAAATTCCGGTGGTCACGCCGCGCGCGGCATCCACGGAAATCGTGTAAGCCGTGCGCATGCGTTCCATGTTTTGCTGCGTCATCAACGGCAGTTCGAGGCGATCCAGATCTGCGCCGAGCATCGGGACGCAAACGACGCCGGAGGTGTAGCGCACCATGAAACTTAAATTTTTGGGCGTGGCTTTTTCAGCGGCGAAAATCAGGTCGCCTTCGTTCTCGCGGTGGGCATCGTCCACGACGACGACCATTTTTCCCCGGCGGATTTCGGCGATGACGGATTCAATGCGGTCGAATTTTTTTTTCATCGGCAAAAAACATCGTAAGCCAAACGCGCGCGAACGTCAGTGCAAAAAACCGCGGCTCGCCACTTTTCATTTTTTGTTTGTCGCGGGGCAAAAAAGCGGTCTATAGTACAGTCATTCAAGCCAAGGGCGTTGCGGGGTATGCAGTTTGCGTTTAAATATGTCACCCAGCGGCTCAACCAGTAAAAGCGACAGCCCGATCGGCCTGTTGCCGGAGGTTTCCGTCTGCGGCGCTTTGGTGATTGATTCACACAATCAGGTGGTCGCCTGCACCCCGGACGTCGCGGAACATCTTCATCTCAAATCCGGCGCGCTGTTGAACGCCACTTTGGATTCCCTGCCGTCGGCCCTCGCCGAACTCATCTGCGATGCACACGGAAAATTGCAATTAAACTGTCCGGTCACCATCGAAAATGGCCACGGAACGATGTCGATGCGCGTCAGCGTCCTGCCCGTTCCGGCGCGCGGAGAAACCATTGTCGCGATCAGTTCCGCCGGCGTCGCGCCGATTTTTGAACAGAACCTGCGGCGGCTCGACCGGCTCGCCAGTCTGGGCACGCTTTCCGCCGGCATGGCGCACGAGATCAAAAACGGACTGGTCGCCATCAAGACGTTCATCGAACTGCTGCTGCAAAAAGATCACGACGCGGAACTGGCCGGCGTGGTCGTGCGCGAACTGCACCGCATTGAAACGATCGCGAACCAGATGCTGCGATTCGCCGCCGCCGGACGGTCCACGCTCGCGACCGTGCGCATCCACGATCTGCTGGATCATTCACTGCGGCTGGGCGAACATCAGATCAACAGCAAATTGATTTCGCTCACGCGCGATTACAAGGCGGTGCCGGACCTGGTGCGCGCTGATGAATATCAATTGCAACAGGCGTTCATGAACCTGCTGTTCAACGCGATCGAGGCGATGGGCGCAAACGGCGCGCTCGCGGTCAACACGAGCATCGTGGAAAATAAACCGGGCGAAAAATTTTTACGGATCCAGATCCGCGACAATGGCGTCGGCATTGCGCCGGAAAATCTGAAACGGCTGTTCGAGCCGTTTTTTACCACCAAGAAAAACGGAACGGGATTGGGTCTGGCGATTTCCCAGCGGATCCTCCACGAACATAATGGCGGCATCAGCGCGCACAGTGAAACGGACAAAGGCTCGACCTTCACGGTCTGGCTGCCGGCGGTGTGATCCCTTGAAAGTGAAAAATAAAGATCGAGCAGGCGGACGAGAATGATCAAAAAACGCGGGACGATTATTTATTCCCCGACGAGGTGATACGGCTGGACGGCGTCATCGTTCAGATGCGTTTTGGGCGAAGCCTTGAGCGAGAGGCTGAAGGCGAGGGTGAAATCTTCCGGGCCGTTGAGATTGTCCGTCACGCGAAACGTCAGCGCACCCGTCCAGCTTCGCAGGTCGCGGTAGAGCGTGTAAAATTGCTGCTGCAACCTTCCGGTCTGCGCGTTGAAATCGTGGGACGCGCGCAAACCCCAGTTATCGTTGACGCGATAAAACAGCGTGCTGGTGATGTAGTTGTCGCCGCCGGTGGCCGCATCGGGAAAATTGTGGTGCAGATACCAGTGGCCGATGCCCCAGCTCCATTTTTCGTCCGGCGTGAAGATGAGTTGATGGAACGCGAGATCCAGCCGGCCATCGTTGATGTCATAACGCAACTGTGATTGAAGCGTGATCCACGAACGCGGTTTGAAGGTGAGTTCGGAATAAAGATCGTCAAGGGTTTTTTGCGGGCCGGGCGCGCCGAGGTTCAGGGCGTTGGTGCGACCATCCGGTTTCAAGCGCCAGTCGAGCAGCACATTCCAGTCGAGCAGATTGTCGAGCTGGCCGTCGCGTTTTGTTTGCAGCGTGTTCCGCAGGCCGAAGCGGATGACGTTCTGGCTGTCCACGGAATCAATATTGTTGTAATCGGGAAATTGCAGCGGCAGGACCAGCAGGCTGGGCAATTCGGAATCGAACTGCGGCAACTGCGACGCCGGCGTGCTCGGATTCGGAATGTAAACGTAATTCACCGAAGGCTCGACGATGTGGCGCAGACCGTTGATCTGAAAAAAAGAATTGGTCGCGGTCGCCCACAATTGCGATGCCTTGAACGACGCGGCGGCGCCGGTATTGAAAACGGTGCGGTAAGTTTCGCCGTTCGTGCCGGATGCCGCATTCTGCTCGCTGTAATAAGTGAACCGTCCGCCGAGGCGCGGCGTGAAGTTCAACCATTTGAAAAATCTCACCGGCCAGGTGAGTTGATGGTAAGTGTCCGCGCGCGCGCCGGAATTGGCGTAGATGCCGTTGGTGCCGGGATAAACTCCGTTCGTGAACGTGAGAAACTGCCGGTAATAGCCCGCCGAACTTTCGCTGTCGTAATAAACCGGCGTGTTGAAAATTTCCTGGCGGAAACCGGTGAGCCGCACGTCCGGCAATCGTTCGACCTGGTTGAAGAAATTGTTGATGCGCGGCGTCGCCAGCGCGTCCAGGCTCCAGTTCTTCGAATACTTGTTGACCTCGATGAACGTGTTCGGCTGCGGATTGGCGGTGTAATCGCCTTCAAAATAGTCGTGCAGCACGAACGGATCGCTTTGGTAATTCACGAGCGCCTTGACGTTGAGATTTGTGGCCGGCGTCGCCTGATAGGTGAAGTCAAGCCGCTGGCGGTTTTGCGGCACGGGACCAAAATCCGGCAGGCCGTTGGTGCCCTGGTTCGCATCGTTGTCATACAAATAATAATATTTGAACGCCACTTCGCCCCAGCGCCCGAGATGAAGGTTCACGTCCGGCCCCAAACCCGCGCCACGACGTTCACGGTAGTCGAGATGAAATTTTCCATCCGCGTCGTCGCCCAGATACCAGCGATACGTCGTTAGCAGATATGGGCCGTAGCTGCTGCGATAGCCGGGCATCAAGTCGAGGTTGTTCGCGTGCGGGCCAAGGTTGCGCTTGTAATACGGAAAATAAAAAACCGGCGCGCCGTCCACCAGCACCACCGCGTTCCACATCTCGACATATTTGCCGGGAACAATTTTCATGCGCGTGGCGCGGACGCGCACCACCGGGTCGGTCACGTCGTCGGTCGTCACAAAAACGTGCCGCGCGGTGTAAGTCTCGTTGGGCGTGTTGCCCTGCAATTGTCCGCCCGCCGCGAACACCGGCGGTTTGCCCGTGCGGAATTGTTCGCTCCGCATCTGGCGCGTCTTGAAATTGTAAGTGATGTGTTCGCCGATCCAGATTTGATCGCCTTCCTCGATGCGCGCATGGCCATCGGCCACCACCTCGCCCGACTGCGCGTTCAAGGACGCCGTGTCCGCCGTCAGCACCGTATCACCGTATTTGACAAAGACGCCATTGGTCCAATGCGCCGTGCCCGTGGCCGGGTCATAATCCGCGCTACCCTCCACCATGCCGGGAATGATTTTATTCAGCGCCTGCACTACCAAGCCCGGTTCCTCCTGCGCGAACAAGCCTGCGGGAAAAATCACGGCGACAAAAATCAGCGCGGCCATGGCGGGTAATTTTCTCATTCGGCGCGGCCAATTAAACAGAACAAGGCGGAGTTGTCGAGAGTCGAAGGTCGAGCGGCGAACGCGTTCAACCCTCGACGCTCGACCCTCGACCCTCGGCTAATTCTTCTGCGGCCAGAACGCGAATGCCACCGCCGCGAGGATGCATATGAACGCCGCGAAATGGTTCCAGCGGACTTTCTCCTGGAAATAAAAAAACGCGAACACGCAAAAAACCGTGAGCGTGATGATTTCCTGGATGATTTTTAATTGCAGCGGCGAATAGACCGAGTTGCCCCAGCGATTCGCCGGCACTTGAAAACAATATTCAAACAGCGCGATGCCCCAGCTCACGAGGATGACGAGCAGCAGCGGCTTGTCCTTGAACTTTAAATGGCCATACCACGCGAACGTCATGAAGATGTTCGAGACGGTCAGCAACACAACGGGCAGCCAGCGGGATTGAGTTAGGTCATTCATAAGCGTACCGGAATTTTTTTCTTCGCTAAAAATTGTTTCACGTCGCCCACGGTGAAAGTGCCGAAATGGAAAATGCTCGCGGCGAGCACGGCGTCGGCTTTGCCGGCGAGCAGCACGTCGGCCATGTGTTCCAGCGTGCCCGCGCCGCCGCTGGCCACCACCGGCACGCCCACGGCCTCGCTCACGCGCCGCGTGATGACGATGTCGAAGCCAGCCTTTGTGCCGTCGGCGTCAATGGAGTTCAACACAATTTCACCCGCGCCGAGCGCGACGGCTTTTTTCGCCCAGTCAATCGCGTCGAGGCCGGTGTCCTTGCGGCCGCCGTGCGAGAAGACGCCCCATTTGTCCGGCGCGATTTTTTTTGCGTCAATGGAAACGACGATGCACTGGCTGCCGAATTTTTCCGCGCCCGCACGGATCAAATCTGGATTCGCCAGCGCGGAAGAATTGATGGAAATTTTATCCGCGCCCGCGCGCAGCATCGCATACATATCATCCACGGATTTGATGCCACCACCGACGGTGAGCGGCATGAAGCACTGGTCGGCGGCGCGTTCGATCACGTCCACCATCGTGCCGCGTCCGTGCGCGGTGGCGGTGATGTCGAAGAAAACCATTTCGTCCGCGCCCTGCTCGTTGTAGCGGAGCGCGAGCGCGACGGGGTCGCCGACATTTTTTAATTCGCCGGCCTCGGCTTTTCCAAATTGGACGCCGCGCGTGACGTGGCCACCGTGAACGTCGAGGCAGGGGATGAGTCGTTTTGCGATCATGGCATTATTGAAAACGCAGGAACGTTTTTAGGCAAATCATTCTGCGCTGAAAATGATTTACTTCACGCCGCAACGAAATATATTATCTGGACTGGTGGCCGATGTGGCGGAATTGGCAGACGCGCTAGACTCAAAATCTAGTATCTTCACAGATGTGTGGGTTCGACCCCCTCCGTCGGCACCACCTCGCAATCTCAAACGCGCATGACTTTCAAAAATTTTCCCCGGCAGACGCAAGGCGTGGAACTTTTGCAACGCTCGCTGGCGCGCGGGCGGCTGGGTCACGCTTATCTGTTCACCGGCGACCAGCTTGACGAATTGGAATTGCTCGCGCGAACGCTGGCAAAAACTTTGAACTGTCAGCAGCCGATTGAAATTGACGGCGTTACGATTGATTGCTGCGACGAATGTTTGAGCTGCCGGAAAATCGAAAATGAAACCCACGCGGACATTCATTGGGCGAGGCCGGAATCCAAATCGCGCGTCATCACGATTGATCAGACGCGCGAATTGATGCGCGAAATCCAGCTTAAACCGACCGAGGCCGAACACAAGGTCGCGGTCATCGTCGCGGCGGATCGTTTGAATGCGCAGGCGGCCAACGCCTTTCTCAAAACGCTTGAGGAACCGCCGCAGAATTCCGTTTTGATTCTGCTCTCGACCGCGCCGTCGCGGATTTTGGAAACCATTTTGTCGCGCTGCCTGCGTTTGAATTTTTCTGCCGATGGCAAACGTGAATTGAATCCAGCCGAAACAGAATGGCTGGAAAAATTTGGCGGACTGGCGGCGGGCGAACAAAAAAGTTTGCTCGGTCGTTACCGCCTGCTCGACACGCTGCTCCAAAGGCTCGGCGAAATCCGTTCGCGCGTGGATGAATCTCTGACCGCCCGCTCGCCGCTGGAAAAATACGACGAGGTTGAAAAAGATTTGCGCGAAAAATGGGAGGACGAATTGACGGCGGCCATCGAGGCCGAATACCGCCGCCAGCGCGCCGATCTGCTGTTGCTCGTGCAATGGTGGCTGCGCGACATCTGGCTGCACACGCTCGCCGCGGGCAAAGAGTTGTTGCGGTTTCCTCAAATTGGCGGCGCGGAATCCGTCGCGCAAAAAATCACCTCGCGCCAGGCGCTCGAAAATCTGCAGACGCTCGAACAAACGCAGCGACTGCTGCACACCAACGTGCAGGAAGCGCTGGCGCTGGAAGTGAGCCTGCTCAAATTGCATTTTTAACCGGCGCCAAAACGGATAAAATCCGCGAATGAAGTCCGAGAAAAATTTCAGCGCCCTTGAATTTTTTGCGCTCGCGTTCGGACTTTTTCTCGGCGTGGCGATTTTGAAATTCGGCAACCCGGTCATTCTCGACGCCAAAATCACCCCGCCGGTTTCGCCTGCCGATTTTTTGAACGACGCCTGGCCGACGCATTGGGCCAATTGGATTTTACTGCCGCTCGCACTGGCCGGCATGGTTTTGGCCTTCGTCAAAAAATTGCGCTGGCCGGCGAATCAATGGCTCTGGCGGCTGCCGTTGCTGTGGCTTGGCTGGCAATTATTTTCCGCCACGAAAACCGTGGACGCCAATCTTACCGCCGCAACGCTCTGGCAATTTTCCGGCTGCGTCGCGAGTTATTTTCTCGGCGCACTTTTATTCCGGCGCGAACGCGCGTTGCGCTGGCTATTAATTGGCGTGCTGGCGGCGTTCACATTTTGCCTCGTGCGCGCGATTGACCAGCGGCTGTTTGAATTTCCCCAGAGTCACCAGTTGCTCGTCGAAGGCGAACGCGCTCATTGGACGAACCTTCCACCGGAGTTATTTCTGGAAATGAAACGCGAACGCGTAATTGTGATGACCAATGGCGCGGATATGGCGAATCCGGCCATCCTCGCCAAATTTGCCAAAGGACGCGTGAATGGAACCCTCGCCTATCCGAACGCTTTGGCTGGGATCATTTTATTATTGTTGCCCGTTTCACTCGCACTGGCCTTCAACAACACAAAACGCCTGCGTCCGCCCGTCCGCATCGCAGTGATTGCGCTGACTTTTTTTCTCGGCGGCGCGGCGTTTTACTGGACCGGTTCCAAACTGGGTTGGCTGATCGGCATGGCCGTCGTTAGCATTTATTTATTCCGTCTGAAATGGCCGATGCGTTTGAAATTGGTGACGCTGGCAACTGTTGTCGTGTTCGGCCTGGGAATTTTTGCGATAAGGTTTCACAACTATTTTGCCGCCGGTGCAACCAGCGTGGGCGCGCGCTTCGATTATTGGCGTGCGGCGCTGCAAATCACGATCAAACATCCTTTGCTCGGAACCGGCCCCGGGACTTTTCAAAGACCTTACGCGCAACATAAATCGCCAGGCGCGGAAATGGCCCGGTTGGCGCATAATGACTATCTCGAACAATTTTCTGATTCGGGAATTATCGGCGGAATCAGTTATGCGGCTTGGATTGTTTTGTCACTAACTTCTATTGGCCGTCGCGTTTGGCGAGCTGGCGATTTAATGGCATTCGCCATTTTTGTGGGATTGCTTGGATGGTTTGCGCAAGGAATTGGTGAATTTGGACTTTATATTCCCGCGCTGGCGTGGACGGCTTTTACGTTATTGGGTTGCCTAGTTTTGCTTCCAGCAAATGAATTCGACAAAAAACCCGCGAACGATTAATTTTTTCTGCGATGAAAATTCTGTTTCTCAACGGTCCAAATCTGAATCTGCTCGGCCAGCGCGAACCTGAAGTTTATGGCTACACGACTTTGGCCGATATTGAAACGAAAGTGCGCGAACGCGCGGCGCAATTGAAAGTGGAAATTGATTTCCGTCAGTCCAATCTCGAAGGTGAACTCGTGGATTGGATTCAGCAGGCCAAAGACAAGTTCGATGCGATTGTAATCAATGCAGCCGCTTATACTCACACCAGCATCGCACTGCGAGACGCCATCGCAGCGGTGGGTGTGCCGACAATTGAAATTCATCTCTCAAACATCCACGCGCGGGAAAAATTCCGGCACAAGTCACTGATCGCTCCAGTTTGTTGCGGACAAATTACCGGCTTTGGTCAAAAATCCTATCTTTTGGGACTTGAAGCCGCGATTGACGTTAAAGATTTAAAAAAATGAAGCCCAAATGAGCAAAACATTTTTTTTGATTTTAAATTTTGTGTCTTGACGCCAAGACTTTTCACTAATAAGTTTTGGAACTTACATTTGATTACAATAGAAGCCAATGCTGCTGTTGCTTTTCAATTATATTGCCGAAAAAATTGAATTAAGATTTACTTTAACGAAAACGAGCCGTGGACTTAAAAGATATCAAAGCCATCATTGATTTGATGAAAAAAAATTCCATTACGGAATTTGAATTGGAACGACAAGATTCAAAAATTCGATTGAAGCGTGGATTTAATGGCAGCACATCGTCTGTCCAGCAAGATGACGCCGGTTCGATGACACCCTTTCCAACGCAGCTGGCCATTTCTCCGACTGCGGCGGTACAAATTCCACCATCTACGGCAACTGGCGAGATTGATATTAAATCTCCGATGATCGGCACGCTTTACCGCGCGCCATCGCCCGAAGCGGGCAATTATGTCGAGCCGGGCACGGAAGTAAATCCCGAGACGGTCGTCTGCATCATTGAAGCGATGAAGGTGATGAATGAGATCAAAGCCGAAGTCAAAGGCGTCGTCACGCAAGTTCTGGTTGAAAATGGCAAGCCGGTGGAATTTGGCCAGCCGTTGTTCAAGGTGCGTCCGAACTGAAACGGCGGCAATGCATCCGCTGAAACTTATCTGCTTTCTCTGAACGTCCATGTTTGAAAAAATTCTTGTCGCCAATCGCGGTGAAATTGCGGTTCGCATCATTCGCGCGTGCAAGGAACTGAACGTCCGCACAGTCGCGGTCTATTCGGAAATGGACGCAAACTCCATGCACGTGCAAATGGCCGACGAAGCCATCTGCATCGGCAAAGCGCCCGCTTCGGAAAGCTACCTGCGTATTGACCGCCTGATCAGCGCGGCGGAAATCGCCGACGTGGACGCGATTCATCCCGGCTACGGTTTTCTTTCCGAGAACGCGCACTTCGCCGAGGTCTGTGAAAGTTGCAACATCCGTTTCATCGGGCCAAGTCCGCGCGCGATGAAGGCATTGGAGGACAAAGCCGTCAGCCGCGCGCTCGCGAAAAAAGCGGGCGTGTTGACGCCGCCGGGTTCGGACGGGATCGTGGAAAAAGAACAGGACGCTTTGGCCATCGCCAAACGAATCGGTTATCCGGTGATGATCAAAGCCGTCGCGGGCGGCGGCGGACGCGGAATGCGCGTGGCGCACAATGACATTTCGCTCGTGAAAGGTTATCACACCGCGCGCACGGAAGCGGAAAAAGCGTTTGGCAATTCGGGCGTCTATATCGAAAAATTCATCGAGAATCCGCATCACATCGAGATTCAAATTCTGGGCGACCACAAGGGACGCATCATTCATTTGGGCGAACGCGATTGCTCGGTGCAACGGCGCAATCAAAAACTGATTGAAGAATCGCCGTCGCCCTTGCTCGAAAACCGGTTCCGCAAGTTGCGCGACAAAATCGGCAAGGCCGCCATCAAAATCGCCGAAGCCGCCCATTATACGAACGCCGGCACGGTGGAATTCATTGTGGACGACCACGGCAATTATTATTTTCTCGAAGTCAACAAGCGCATCCAGGTCGAACATCCCGTCACCGAGGAAGTCACCGGCATTGACCTCGTGCGTTATCAAATCATGCTGGCGATGGGCGAGCCGTTGCAACATTCGCAGGGCGACATCCAGATCAAAGGTCACGCAATCGAATGCCGCATTAATGCCGAAGATCCGTTCGATGATTTTCGCCCCAGCCCCGGTCGCATCGAAATGTATTACCAGCCCGGCGGTCGCGGCGTGCGCGTGGACACCCACGCGTACGCCGGCTATACGATTCCCCCGACGTATGATTCGATGATCGGCAAGCTCATCACGTATGGCAAAGACCGCCGCGAAGCGCTGGACCGGATGAACCGCGCGCTGTCTGAATTCATGATCACCGGCGTCAAGACGACCATTTCTTTTCAGCAAGCGATCATGCAAGAGCCGAATTTTCGGCGCGGCGTTTATTCCACCGGCTTCGTCGAGCAATTGCTCGGCGGCGCGCGACGCGAGTTGATCGAGGAAAAAGCCTGAACTGGCCGCCGACGCTTTCTGTTTTTTTCAGTTTGACAGCCATCCTGCGCCGCTTATCTTGAATTAAATATTATGGCTGAAATTCCTCCGCCCAACCTGACCGGTGCCGTGCCGCCGCCCAAAAAAGAAACCGGCAAAGTGCAGCCCAAAAAAGAAACCGTCCGCATCAATTT
>CAXUBD010000084.1:0-10550 GCA_964249225.1 uncultured Verrucomicrobiota bacterium
GTTTGAGACGTTAAAAAGGCGCGGGCGCGGGTATTTCCGCGCCGTGCCGATCCCTGATTCACTGGTCGCACTTCTCCGGCAAGTGCTGGCGAATCTCGACCCCGCTGCCCGCGTCTGGAAGTTCTCCCGCGCCACCGGCTACCGGCTGGTGACGGGTCACATGGCGGGGGCGGGCATAGCGGGCGGCATGGCCTGTCCCAAAGGGCTGCGCCACGGTTTTGCCGTGGCGTGTCTGGCGCAAAAAATTCCGCTCACCACGCTTCAAAAATGGCTCGGCCATGCGCGGCTGGAAACCACGGCGATTTACTTGGAAGTGTCGGGCGACGAAGAGCGCGAGCTGGCGAGACGCCTGTGGTCGGCAGACCAGGAAAAAAGCTGAAAAATCGGCTTGCCGAAATCTAAACTCGGCGTAGGTTTTTGGTCGTGAACCAGAATGCGGGATTCTGGTTCATTTTTTTTTAATGCTGGGGAGCTTATCCGCAGCCGCCAGTGTCAGAAACATTGTTTTAAGCATTCTTTAACCATTTTCAGCTATCCTTTTAAGGAAGACCAACTGTTTCAAGGGAAGCCGAGCATGGACAAGAAATTTATGGATGCTGTTCGCCAAGAAATAAAAGAACAAGAGCGCGTCGAACAAGCCATAATCAAAGGTGCTAAAGAACGCGGTTGGAAGTCGCTTTCAAAAAGCGATTTGAAAGCTGAAAATGATGCCTTTGAAAAGAAAATCGCTGCCAAACGACCCTCAACGCAAAAAGAGAGCAAGCCTTCGCGCGGACGCTAAAACTAAATCATTTTCAGAACATCTTCTGTGCGCTCATAAAGCTCCAGCACTTGTTTTACGCCGTTCTTGATGACATACACGTCAACCGTGGTTTTGTTCTTCATGTAAATCCGAAAACTTACTGACGTAGGATTTTGGATTGGGTCTTTTTTGATCTCGATTTTTTCCATGTCCTTCCAAAAAAGAGAAGTCCGTTCTGGCGGAAGATTGCCAAGGTTGAATTTCTTGAGGCGCACGAATCTTTTCGAGGTCAGGGCGATGGCACTTGTTCCAGCCCCAACACTGGCGGCAGCACCTCCCAACAATAAATCCATAAATCCTTCTGCTTTTTTCCCAAATAGCGACCCGCCGATTTCGTCAATACATATCTTAAAAAGCACCTGCTCCATCGGGTAAATTTTTGCTTCCAAAGCTCGGCGCATTTTTGCCTCCATTTCGGTCGTCATGTTTGAATGCTGCCGATTGGCCGTTCAAACGGTCAAGTTCAAAAACACCTAAAGCCAAGGCTCTACCAAAAGCCACGCGAGACAGCCAGATTTTCGATTCCCCTTGAAAGCGCTACCCCTCGAAAATCTGGCTGACTCGCGCTGACCCGCCGGGGTTTCCCTTGTGAGCTTTTGACCGCCACCGCTGCGCTCTTGGCGGCAAAACTCACAAGCGAACCGCCTGATATGCTTGCCTGTCATGCTTCATGCAGGAGCCATGAAGCCCGCCAGTCGCGCCCGCATAGCGGAGTTAGAACTTGAGCCTTTGGCGACCCTGCGGGGCTAGGGATTTTGGTTGGTGTTTTTGACATGGCGCGTTTTGTTTTAGCGGAACGCCGCCGAGGTCTACCCGTAGTGCGCTTGCTGCTCCGCCATCTTTTTCAAACTTCCAAATTCCCGCTGTCGCGGGGCGTTTTATTTCCGGCGACGAAGGGCATGAGCCACGCCAGCGAGACGGCTATTCATAACGCCGAAACTTTCGCTGTCATGCCCCATGCACGCCGGAAATAAAACTCATAGTGCTCAAAAGCTGTCTCCGCGTGGGGTGAAGCAAGCGACATACGGCGAGACACGAGCGGCGAACATCAAAAAAAAGCTTATGAAAAACAAATTACAGATTGAAGCAGCGACGCCAGCAAACGCCGATCAGCTATCATCAAACCGGGGCGGGCGGGTGAGCAAATACAATTACAACCGTGAATTGCCCACGAACACCGTCTTGGAGTTTTTGCGGAAGCAGTTGCCGGAGCAATACGAACTCGCGGAGGTTGTGGGGAAATGGGTATGGCTGGATTTTCCGAAGGCCAGCCACCGTGCGGCAGCAAACACCTTGCACCGTTTAGGCTTTCATTGGAATCAACGCCGTTGCGTTTGGCAGCACCCATGCGGGGCGTGTGCGCCTTACGCCTCACACCCCAAAGACCCGCGCAGCAAATACCGTAGCTATTTCGCCGCCGATGTTCTGCCCGCTTGATATTTGAAAGCACCAACTGTCAGTTAAAATGTCAGTAAAAGCACCGAAAAGTTAGCAAAAATAGTGACGAGTTAGGGCGAATTTGCATTGTTTAATCAATGGTTTTCGCTAGTTTATTGAAATCTGATTTAGATATACAGACTGTGTCCATCCGTGGTTTATTCTTTCGCGGTTTGCACCGGCAACGCCGACAGCGGCGTGTTTTTATTCGTCTCGCCGAAATAATTCGCCGACCACTCGTTTTGGAAAAGCACGACGGGATTTTTGCCGATGTCGTAGGCGAGGCGCGCGCCGGTCGGGAGCGAGAGCGCGTCGAGTTCTTCTTCCTTGATGTCGGTCGGCAGCCAGCGGACGACGCTCCACGGCGCGGCTTCGAGACGCGATTCCGCGCCGTATTCGCTTTCGAGCCGGAATTGCACGACTTCAAATTGCAGCGGGCCGACGGCGGCGAGCAGCGGCGTTTTAACGGACGAGTTGCGCAGATACAACGCCTGGATGACACCTTCCTGCAAAAGCTGGTCGAGGCCCTGGCGAAATTGTTTGTATTTTCCCGTGTTCGGATTGTGCAAATACGAAAACGCCTCGGGCGTGAAGCGCGGGATTTCCTTGTAGAGAATTTTTGGATCAGTCGTGAGCGTGTCGCCGATGCCAAAACTGTCGTGGCCGACGAGGCCGATGACGTCGCCGGGATAGGCTTCGTCCACGGTCTCGCGTTCGTTGCCGAACAGTTTGTGTGAACTGGACAGGCGCACTTTTTTCTCGGAGCGCGAATGATGCACCGTCATGTCGCGATCAAACTTGCCGGAGCAAACGCGGATGAACGCGATGCGGTCACGATGCTTTGGGTCCATGTTCGCTTGGATCTTGAAAATGAAACCGCTGAACGCCGGATTTTCCGGCGCGATTTCGATGCCGCCCATCACGCGCGATTTCGGCGCGGGCGAATGTTTCAGAAAACCGTCGAGCAGAAGCTGCACACCGAAATTATTCACGCCGCTGCCGAAAAAAACCGGCGTGGTTTTGCCGGCGAGCACGGCGGCTTCATCGAATTCATTTCCGGCGTGTTCGAGCATTTCGAGTTCTTCGAGGGTTTTGCGGAATTCGGCTTCGCTCAAATTGCCGCGCACTTCCGGGTCGTGCAATCCGCCGACGACAACTGGCGCGCGATGTTTGCCGCCCACGACGCGCTCGAAGGTGTGCATCGTTTTCGTCTGCCGGTCGTAGATGCCTTGAAATTCCGGGCCGTTGCCGATGGGCCAGTTCACCGGAAACGCGCCGATGCCAAGCACGCGCTCCAGTTCGTCAATCAACTCCAGCGGATTTTTCATCGGACGGTCGCACTTGTTCATGAACGTGAAGATCGGCACGCCGCGCTGGCGGCAAACCTCGAATAGTTTTCGCGTTTGCGGCTCGATGCCTTTCGCGGAATCAATCACCATCACCACCGCGTCCACAGCGGTAAGCACGCGATAAGTGTCCTCGGAAAAATCTTTGTGGCCGGGAGTGTCGAGCAGATTCAGACGATAACCGTCGTAATCAAATTGCAGCACGGTCGAGCTGATCGAGATGCCGCGTTTTTTTTCCAGTTCCATCCAGTCACTCGTAGTGGCGCGCTGATTTTTACGCGCGGTGACGGAGCCGGCGAGCTGCACCGCGCCACCGTAAAGCAGCAGCTTCTCCGTCAACGTGGTCTTGCCCGCGTCGGGATGCGAAATGATGGCGAACGTGCGCCGCCGCTGGATTTCTTCTGCAATGCTCACAGAGCCGAGCATGATAGCGGAGAATCAGGCGGGAACAAGTTTTGGATTCTGCTTGAAGCGGAATTTTAATTTCTTTTCACGTTTCTAGCTTCGCGTCGAGCGAAACTTTTGCATTCAACAAACGCGAAATCGGGCAGCCGGCTTTCGCGCCGTTGGCGATGGTGGTGAATTTTTCCGCGTCAATGCCGGGGATTTTTGCCGTCATGTCCAGGTGCGATTCGGTGACCGAGAAGCCCGCGTCGGTTTTGTCCAGCGTGATGGTCGCGGTCGTGGCGATTTTTTCAGGCGTGAAACCGGCCTTGCCGAGTTCCGCCGAGAACGCCATCGAGAAACAGCCCGCGTGCGCGGCGGCGATGAGTTCTTCGGGATTCGTGCCGACGCCGTTCTCGAAACGCGTGCTGAACGAGTATTGCGTGTCCTTGAGCGTGCCGCTCTCGGTGGAGATTTTGCCCTTGCCGGTTTTCAGATCGCCCGACCAGACTGCCGATGCTTTGCGTTTCATAAAATAAATTTCCTTTCAATTGCCGGAACGGGAATTCGCTCCAGCGATGGGAAGGCTAACGCGAATTTATAAGAATCTCAAGCGTGCCGGACGAGATTCATCTGCGGCAAATATTCTCCGAGACGCTCCAAAGTCTGTTTGCCGCCTTCGATGGCGCCGAATTCCTTGACTACAAAATCGCGCTCCGCCGCCGTCGGGAAAATCATGCGGATGGTCACGCGCGTTTTGTCCGCCGCGAGCGCCTCGAAAGACCAAGTGGACACAAAACTCACGCCCGGCCCGCCTTCGCGTTTGCCGCCGTGCGAATAGACAATTTTTTCCGGCTTCACGATTTCCTTGAAAACGCTGTGGTTCGGATAATTCACGCCGTCCGGCCCGCGCATGACGTGCTGCCAAACGCCGCCGACGCGAAAATCCATCGTCTCAATCGTCGTCGAAAAACCGCGCGGTCCCCACCAGTTCACGACGTGCCGGGGATTGGTCATCGCTTCCCAAACCAGTTCGCGCGGCGCATTGAACTCGCGGGAAATGACAATTTCGCGGTCGGCGAAGTCTTCTGACGCTTTGATTTTTGTCGTCATATTTATGATTTATTTTCCAACGAATTTTCCAAGTTCATTGAGGCAACGATTCCAGCCTTCGTTGTGGCGGTCGCGACTTTCGACGGACGCGAATTTTTCGTGCGTCAAAATCAATTCAGTTTGTTTTCCGCACGCTTTGAATTCCAGCGTCACGAGCATTTCGGGCGGCTCGACTTCGCCGAATTCATCGCCGCTGCCGTCCTTTTCAAACGCCCAGGTGAAGACCAGGCGTTCCGGCGGTTTCACTTCGCGATAAATTCCGACGGTCGTGAAAAATTCGCCGTCGCCTTTTTGCACTTGCAGGCGATATTTTCAGCCAACGAGCTCATCCACTTTCACCGATCGCAACGACCCTCCATCGCACGCCGCCGCGCCGAACCACTGCGCAAATTGGTTCGCGTCCGTCCACGCATTGAAGACCAGTTCGCGCGGCGCGTCGAAAACGCGGGTGAGTTGAAGTTTGATGTTGTTGTCTTTGATGGTTGCGGTTGTGCTCATTTTGTTTCCTTAGTTTGTAGTTGTTTGAGATATTCGTCCAAACGGTCAAAGCTCTCTTCCCAGAATTTGCGATACTCCTCGATCCACGCCTGCGCTTCCTTCATCGGCTTGGCCTCCAATTTCAGCGAATGCACGCGCCCGCGACGGCGGCGGCTGACCAGTCCGGCATTTTCCAGAATGCGCAAATGCTTCGAGACCGCCGGCAACGACATGGAATACGGCCGCGCCAGATCGGTGACGCAACGGTCGCCGTGAGCGAGATGCTCCAGGATGCGGCGGCGCGTCGGATCGGCCAGCGCGGCAAACGTGCGGTTCAACAATCTCGGCGAACGTTTAACCATATGGTTAAGTATTAATGCAACTCGGCAAATGGTGCAAGCAAAATTTTACGCATTGATAAATTATTTTATTATGTCCAGAAAATCGGGATATTTTACAAACTTAATCCCTTGTTCAGCCAGAAGTTCTGAATGGCGGTCATCCGGCGAAACAACTACAAAAGGGCCACACAGCCAGCCTTCGGAACCATCTTCGTAATCTGTCGGATGCTCAAGATAAAACTGATAAGCATTTATTTGTCGGATGTCTGCTCCAGGACGGATCGTAGTTTTAATTTCAAAGTAGATGTGCTGCTCAGTGGATGTTGAGTCAGTAACTTCCACAGCAAGGTCAATAAATCCGATGAGCCGATGTTGTCGCTTAACAATTATCGAAACAGGTTTTTCCCAGCGCTTGGAGTCAATTTTCTGAATTTTCCAGTTTGGCCAAAGCCTAGCGACAATTTCTAACAAGTGCTGGTCAGTCCAGCACATAATCTCGTCGTGCTTGGAACTAAAGACATCTTTGTCCATTTCAGAGAACAAACCCAAACCAGATTGAACCAGCTTTGGCGCTTTGGGTTTGTCTGATTTCTTATTCGTCATAAAACTGATTTTGGTGATCGCTCACGGCTTAAAAAGTTTTTCCACCTTCGCCTTCACCGCTTCATCCATCTTGATCAGCGGCGGCCACGCGCGTTTGAAACCTTCGCCGGGAATTTTCTTCGTCGCGTCAATGCCCATTTTGCTGCCGCTGGCAATCTCGCTCGTCGCGTGGTCGAGCACGTCGGACGGGCCTTTGGTGAAGATGCTGTCACGCTGCGGGTCGGTGTTGGCCGTGAGATGGAACAGCACTTCGCTGGTGTTGTGGACGTTCACGCCGGCGTCCACCACCACGATGTATTTCGTGAACATCATCTGCCCCATGCCCCAGAGGCCGTGCATGATTTTGTAGGCTTGCATCGGGTAAGTCTTCTTGATGCTCACGAACACGAGATTGTGGAACACGCCTTCCGCCGGCAGCGCGATGTCCACGATCTCGGGGAAGTTCATCTTGAAGATGGGCAGGAACAATTTCACGCTCGCGCCGCCGATGTAAAAATCTTCCATCGGCGGAATGCCGACAATCGTCGCCGGATAAACCGCGTCCTTGCGATGCGTGATGGCCGTGATGTGAAACACCGGATATGGCTCGGGCAACGTGTAATAGCCGGTGTGATCGCCGAACGGTCCTTCGTCGCGCAACGGCTCGGTCGGGTCAATGTAACCTTCGATGACGAAATCGGCGTTGGCGGGAACTTCAAGGTCGTTCGTTTCGCACTTGATCATCTCGACGGATTTTTTGCGGAGATAACCGGCGAGCAGAAATTCATCCAGTCCGTCGGGCAACGGCGCGGTGGCGGCGAACGGAAACATCGGATCGCCGCCGATGAAAATGCTGACGGGCATGCGCGTGCCGGTTTCGTAATAACGTCGTCCGTGCCGCGCACCGACTTTTTGCAACTGCCAGTGCATGCCGGCGGTTTTGTCGTCGTAAATCTGGATGCGATACATGCCGACATTGCGTTCGCCGGTGTCAGGATCGCGCGTGACGACGCAGGGCAAGGTGATGAAACGTCCGCCGTCGAGCGGCCAGCATTTGAGGATGGGGAGGTTGAGCAGCGTGGGGAGCGCGCCCGTCTCGGGTGCTGTCGTTGGCGTCTCGCCAACGACTCGTTTGTCTGACGAAGTGTTTCCGGCGAGGACGCCGGAAACCGCAGGCGGGACGCCCGCGCTCCCCAAAATATCAATTGCCTTCGGCCACGGTTCTTTGCGCGATGGCGGCGCGTCAAATTTTTGGATGACGTCTTTGCACGCGCCGCTCTTCACCGTCTTCGGTTTCGCGTGGCGCAAATCCAGCGCGAGCGAGAGCAACTTGATGGCTTCCTTGAAACTCGTCGGCGGCTTGGCTTTCATCAGCGCGCCGAGTTCGTTCGCTACTTCGTCCACGGACTCCGCGCCCATGCTCATGGCCATGCGCTTGTGCGAGCCGAGCGTGTTGATGGCCACGGGAAACGGCGACACGACGCCGTTGATGGTGGGCTGCTCGAACAGCAGCGCCTTGCCGCCGCCGGGCGATTTCATTTCGCGGTCGGCGATCTCGGTGATCTCGAGCTCGGTGGCGACGGGCTGGGAAATGCGTTTGAGTTCGCCCGCCTTGTCGAGGGCATTGACGAAATCACGGAAGGAATCAAAAGCCATACGCCCGCGAAGCTAATCGAAAAGGCAAAAAAAAGCCACAGATGAACACAGATTGGCACAGATGCAAAAATCTGTGTTTCATCTGTGCCAATCTGTGGCTAAAATTATTTCGGCAGCAAATCGGCGACGAGCGATTTTTCTTCCTTCAATTCATTTTCCGTCGCGGCTATTGCGGCGATTTGTCGGCTAGACGCACATCGAGAATTTTAATGTGCCGGTCGGCATGGTCTTCCCAGAATTTGACTGCATATTTGCCGCAGATGTGGATGTCCACGCGACGGCCCGTGTTGTCGGATTCCACATAATCAGAAAATTTTTGCGGATAATTTTGGATGGCCACAACGCGGTTTCGCAGCAATTTTTGGTCTTTGCGCGGGAGCGTTTCCAGAAACTCAATGACTTCATAGTCAATGAGCAGACGATATTTCATTTGTCGTCGCCGTTTCCTAAATTCAAACGGCGGTCCAAATCTTCCAACGTCGCAAATTCCGAAGCGGGCTTGTCAATTTTTTCGGCAAGTTTTCTGCGGTAAGCATCATCGCGCTCGTCCTGGATGGAAACAAGGAAAGCTGTCAACTGCCGCTGCTCTTTTGCGTCCAGCGCGGACAATTCTCGCTTTAAGACTTCGATGCTCACGGTTTCACTTTACCGTCTAATTTCAGAGAATCAACCGGATAATTTTCACTTCGGCAGTAAATCAGCAACCAAACTTTTCTCTTCCTTCAATTCATTTTCCGTTGCGGCGATTTTTGATTTGCTGAAATCGTTGAGCGGGACGTTCTGGACGATTTCCCATTTTTTGCCGTCGGTGCGGATCGGGTAACTGAAGATCAAATTTTTCTCGATGCCGTAATCGCCGGGCGAACAAAGCGCGACGCTGAACCAATCGCCGGGTTTCGTCGGCGTGGTGAGATTGCGGACGGTGTCCACGACGGCGTTCGCCGCGCTCGCCGCGCTCGAAAGTCCGCGCGCCTTGATGATTGCCGCACCGCGCTGTTGCACGGTGGAAATAAATTCGCCTTTGAGCCAAGCTTCGTCCTTGATGACCGACGGAACCGGCTCGCCGGAAATTTTCGCGTTGAAGAAATCAGGATACATCGTTGCGCTGTGATTTCCCCAGATCGCCAGATTGCTGACGGCGGTCACGTCCACGCCCGCTTTTTTGGCGAGCTGCGTCTTGGCGCGGTTTTCGTCGAGCATGGTCATGGCAAAAAATCTTTCTTTCGGCACGCCGGGCGCGTTGTTGGCGGCGATGAGCGAATTCGTGTTGCACGGATTACCCACGACGAGCACGCGCACGTCGCTCGCGGCGTTTTTTGCGATCGCATTGCCCTGGCCGGTGAAAATTTTTCCATTGATGCCGAGCAAATCTTTGCGCTCCATGCCTTGCTTGCGCGGCACGGCGCCGACGAGCAATGCCCAGTTCACGCCTTTGAAACCTTCGTCGAGGCTCGAGGTGGGGACGATTCCTTTGAGTAGCGGAAACGCGCAGTCGTCGAGTTCCATGCAAACGCCGCCGAGCGCGGTGAGTGCTTTTTCATCCGGCACTTCGATGAGATGCAAAATGACCGGTTGTTCCGGCCCGAAGGCGGCACCGGAGGCAATGCGGAAGAGAAGTGAATATCCGATTTGTCCGGCCGCGCCGGTGATGGCCACGCGAATGGGAGTCTTGTTCATAAATTTAGACGGCGAGTATAATTTCCAAACGCGGTTTCTTGCAAGCGCGGAACAAGATGAATTAGGAACGCAGGAATCAAGGAAAAGACAATTCCTGAATTCCTATTTTCCTTTTTTTTCCAGCAGAAATTTTTTGCTTGGAATTTTTTTTATTCCGCGTAAAAAGAAACCGCTCTTTGAAACGGCGGAAAATTTTTCCGCCACCAATCACAGTCAAATGTCAGGGAACCCGGTGTGAATCCGGGACGGTTGCGCCACTGTAACGGCTACAAACTCCCAATGTCACTGGACGAAAGTCCGGGAAGACGGGAGTGAGGTTTGAGGCCGAAGTCAGGATACCGGTTTGATTGTGCTCGTCGGCTCCGAGCGTATCGGAGCGCTTCTCCGCAAAGAGAAGGATGGGATCAGTCCGCCAAAACTGTTTTTTGGCGGGTTCGTCGAATTTCCTCCATTCCTCGTTTGCGAAGTCTGGAGGTTTTTTATTTTCCAAACCTTCCGGCCTCGCGCTGGTCTCTCAATCGTAAAAACCGTCCGCGGGGAAAAATTATTTCCGCGCGAACAAAATTGAAAGATCAGCAAAATGAAAAAAATCCGTTCGCTGGCCATTACCGGCCTGTTCGTCCTGTCCCTCGCGTCTGCCAACGCCAGCACCATCGTCCAAAGATTCACCGCCGATCCGGCGCTCGACAGCTGGCAGGTATTCGGCGACACAAATCTGTTCCACTGGGATTCCAC
>CAXUBD010000085.1:0-4545 GCA_964249225.1 uncultured Verrucomicrobiota bacterium
ACCCATTTCAGTTCCGGCGCAATCGGCGTCCGCAATTCCGGCACGTCCACTTCGCCGCTGAACGTGTAATCGCGCGTTTTCTCGCGGCCAAATTCTTTCACCACCCGATCTTCCAGCGAATGAAACGTGATGACCGCCAGCCGTCCGCCCGGCTTCAAAATTTTCACCGCCGCTTCCAGCCCGTGTTTCAGCGAACCGATTTCATCGTTCACCGCAATCCGCAACGCCTGAAAAACTTTCGTGGCCGGATGCGATTTTTTCCCGTGCCGCGGCGCAAGCCGCCCAATCAAATCCGCCAGTTGCTTCGTCGTCGTAAATTTTAGCTGCGCGCGGTCATGCACAATCGCCTTTGCAAACCGCCGCGACTCGCGTTCGTCACCGAATTCCCAAAAAATCTTCGCCAATGCTTCCGCGTCCAAATCGTTCACCAAATCCGCCGCCGTCTGCGATTGCCGGTCGTCCATCCGCATGTCCAGCGGGCCGTCTTTCTGAAAACTGAATCCGCGCTCCGCCGAATCCAGTTGCGGCGAACTCACGCCCAAATCCAGCAGCAAGCCGTCGCAACTCGCCGCCGGAATCCATTCGGCCATTTCCGAAAAATTTCCGCGCCGGATCTCAAACCGTCCGGCGAATTTTTCCGCAAGTCTCTTTTTCGCCGTTTCAACCGCGACGCCATCGCGATCGCACCCAGACAGCCATCCAGTCGGTGAGCTCGCGGCCAAAATGGCCGCTGCGTGACCAGCCCCACCGAGCGTCCCGTCGGCGTAACGGCCGTCCGGCCTCGGCTTCAGGGCGGCCAGCGCCTCCGCCACCATCACTGGCTTGTGAATGAATTCTGGCACTGCGCATTTTGTAAAATTTATCAGAGTGCGGTGGCCTTCATGATCCGTTCGCCCAAAACTTCCCACGTTTTTTTGGCCGGATGCAAATCTGCTTTTGTTGGCGATGGCGCGCGGGATTTGATCGGGACAATTTCCACGTCCACGTCGCTCAAGTCGTTGTGAACCACTTTCACGCTGTCGAGCGAAAGCTCGGATTGCACTACCGGCGGTGCGCTCGCAAACGATGGCTGCGACGCGCGCCAGAATGAAACCGGATTTAATTTGCTCGTCCAACTGGGTGTCGCCAATTTTGGCGCGGACAAGGACGGCAGCTTTTGCGTCTTCGTCAGGACAGAGGCGATTTTTTTTTCAACGGGCGCAACGACATTTTCCACCGGCGCTTTCGTCGGAGTTGTAAATGGATTTTTTGACGAAACAAATTTAGGCAAATAAACCTGTTTCACTTCGCGATAAGCGACCGCGCCGCGTCCGTTCACAAAACTTTTTCCTGACGCCAATAATTTTCCGAGCTTCATAATTTTTTATTCCATCAGTTTGAAGGCTTCGGACGCCAGCACTGCGTCCGCCGCCTTGACGTTTTTGTATCGGTCCGGATTCCAAACCTCGAAACGGTCGAGCAACCCGACGAGCACCGCCTCGTGCTTGATGCCCGCCGCGCGCGCCATTTCGTCCGGCAGGCAAATCCGCCCGGCCTTGTCCAAAGTGACCTGCACTGATTCGCTGCCGATAAATCTTTTCAGCACGACCTTGTTCGGGTTGCCGTTGGGCATCGCGTCAATGTCCGCCTTCAATTTCGCCATTTCGCTGGGCGGCAAAACGCGCAGGCAACTGCCCGCCTGATGCTGCGGCCAGAACATCAATGTCAATTCCGCGCCGTCTTTTTCCGGCCGCCACTTTGCCGGGATTTGGACGCGCCGTTTTTCATCAACTCCATGCCGGTAGCAGGAATTGTAATAAGTCGGCTGATTTTTTTCCGGATTGCTCATTTATTCACCGTTAATCCAAAAACGGCCACGGTCACCCACAACGACCCATTCTTATCCACTTTAACCCACCACTTGTCAATATAAATCCGCATATAGATTGGCGTTTATTCAAAAGTTATTCACAATCCGACTTCGCCGCCAATACGGAACTGTTTTTGCATGCTTCGTCTTGCTACTTTCAACCGGATGCGAACCGCCGATTTCCAATATGATTTGCCGCCGGAATTGATCGCGCAACATCCCGCTAGCAAACGGGATGACTCGCGTCTGCTGGTTTTGCATCGCGACGCGCGACGCGTCGAACATAAACAATTTCCCGATTTGCTGGATTTTTTGCGTGCCGGCGATGTGCTCGTGCTAAACAATTCTCGCGTCATTCCCGCGCGTTTGCGCGGCGTCAATGCGCGCACCGGCGGGAAATTTGAGCTTTTACTGCTCGAAGAAAACGCCGCCAACGACTGGTGGGCCATGCTGCGGCCCGGCAAAAGCGCGCGCGTTGGAACCCAGATCAATCTTCAAGATGTCAGCGGCAAGCCAGTCGAAATCTTGGCGACCGTGATTGAAGTGAACACGGAAGGCCACCGGCGTTTAAAATTTTCCGGCGCGAAAAATATCCGCAGCGAGCTGGATCGCCTCGGCGAAATTCCCCTGCCGCCTTACATTCGCCGCGACGGTCAATTGCCCGAAGACAAGGAACGTTACCAAACTGTTTTTGCCAAAACCGCCGGTTCGGTCGCCGCGCCGACTGAAGAATATCAATTAACGCAGGAAATTTTGTAAAAAATCCGCGAGCGCGTCCTGAAGATTTTTTTCGTCACATTGCACGTCGGCCTCGGCACGTTCGCGCCGGTGAAAACTGAAACGCTCGATGCGCACAAAATGCACGGGGAACGATTTGAGATCCGCGAAGAAACTGTTCGCGCGGTCAACGAAGCTAAAATTTTCGGAAATCGCGTCATCGCCGTCGGCACCACGACCGTCCGAGTGCTGGAAAGTGTCGCCGAGCAAAACAGCGGAAAACTCAATGTTCACAAGGGGAACACGGATATTTTCATTTATCCACCATTCCACTTCAAAATCGTGGACGCATTGCTGACGAACTTTCATCTGCCCGGTTCGACGTTGCTGATGCTCGTCAGCGCGTTCGCCGCGCCGGGCGAAAAAAATCTCGGACGCGAAATTATTTTGTCCGCGTACGCCGAGGCCGTCCGCGAGCGTTATCGTTTTTTCAGCTACGGCGACACGATGCTCATTTTGTGAATTCAAAACTGAAAATTAAAAATTCTAAACTGCCGTTCGTCTTCGTGAACATGGCGATGACGGCGGACGGAAAAATCGCGACCGCGAACCGCGCCGTCACTTCGTTCGGCAGCAAACGCGACCGGGAGCATCTTTACGAATTGCGCGCGACGGCGGACGCGGTGATGTGCGGCGCGCGGACGGTCGATCAATCGAACTCGATCTTGAGTCCGGGCGCGGCGAAGTTCCGCCGCCAACGGCTCAACAATGGGCTGGCCGAATGTAGTTTGCGCGTGATCGTCAGCGGCAGAGGTTCGGTTAATGCGGACGCGAACATTTTCAAAAAAGAATTCTCGCCGATCATCATTCTGACCACGGCGCGGATTTCTAAAAACGATTTAAAGAAACTGAAATCGGTTGCCGACGAAGTAAAAATTTTCGGCGAAAAAGAAATTCATTTCCGCGCAGCGTTCCAATGGCTGCGCGAAAAATGGAACGTAAAACGACTGCTCTGCGAAGGCGGCGGCGAATTGAACGACGCTTTGTTCCGCGCCGGCCTGGTGGACGAACTGCACCTGACGATTTGCCCGAAAATTTTTGGCGGACGACCAGCGCCGACGATTGCGGATGGTCGGGGCGCGGGCGATTTGAAAAAAGCCGCCGGGTTTAGACTCCTTTCCATTCAACGTGCCAACGACGAGTTGTTCACCGTGTTTTCCCGTGGTGCAAACGGGCGTTTTGACTGATTTTGCCGTCATGACTTTGTTCGGACAATAATTAACGGGCGAATCGCTTATGCAATCCGCATTGAACAAAACCGAGACAAGACTGCTGGCTGCCGCGATCAGCCCAACTTTTGCCTGAACTTCGCGCAGGCTTTTGCAATGTCAACAGCGTTGAGAATTGCGGATACGACGCAAACGCGTTTTGCGCCCGCCGCCAGCACCTCGCCAAGATTTTCCACTTTGATGCCGCCAATGGCGAACCATGGAACGCTCACATTCGCCGCCGCCCAGCGGACGTATTCGACGGTGACAGGTTTCGCCGTCGGCTTTGTGCCCGTCGCGAACACGGGTCCGATGGCAATGTAATCTGCGGCCGCAGCCAGCGCGCGCTGCGCTTGTTCCGGCGAATGGGTTGAAAGACCAATTTTTAATTTAAAATCTTTAATTTTTAACTGGTCAACGTGCGTGAAGCCCGCGTCAAAAAACTCTTCCTGCCCAAGATGGCACAATTCCGCGCCGATTCCGCGCGCGATCGCCAGTTCTCCAAGCAATTCGTGCAACGGCGGAATCGCATCGTCGCGTTCGATCATGGTCGCGACCGGTCCGAGCCGGGGCAGGATATGCGCATACAGATCCCACACGCTATCGCAGACCGGCGCATCGTGCGTATCGATCAGCATATCCACGCTTTGGCTGTGCCCGGCGAGATGGATCTGGCGCACACGATCGGCGGGAATGCCATCCAGATAGGCG